>JBAYTC010000031.1:0-13607 GCA_041675825.1 Bacilli bacterium
AAAGAATGAGGAGATTAAAAAGCATATTCTTGAAGATTTGGGACGAGGAGTAACCCAAATTAGAGTTATTGGTGGGTATACCAATGCTGATAAAAATAAACTTGTTTGCGTGTTGTCTACTTTCGAGTTTTTAAAGTTGAAGAAGATTATATATACATACGATAAGAATGCATTCTTTTACGCTGTACGTGCTAGTGAAGTTAGCGGAGAAGGTTTTTCGTATGAAAAATGAGATTACAATTGTATCTATTGAGAAGAAGAAGACCAAATATGTTGTTACAACTAATGATGGTGAATATGATTTTGACGAAGATACAATTATCAGGTTTTATGTATTTAAAGATAAAGTTTTCTCTAAAGACGAGTTTAGTAACATTTTAGAATCAGTTAATGTAAATAAAGCCATGAATAAAGCAATTAATTATCTTAGTTTTAAAAGTCGAACTATTAATGAGATGGATAAGTATTTATATGAATTTGAGAATAGAAGTTTAGTAATAGATAAACTCATAGAGTTGGGTTATCTAAATGATGAATCATACAGTAAAAGTTATTTAGATTATTGCATTAGAAATAAAAAAGGCCCTTTATTCTTCGAAAACAAGTTATTAGAAAAAGGAATTGATAAAGAGTTAATTTCTAAATATAAGGCTATGTATACTGATGATAATCAAATTAATTCTATTAAAATGATTACAGATAGTTTTGTTTTAAAAAACAATACCAAACCTGTTAACAAGATAAAAACTTCACTAATTAATAAATTAATACGTGATGGTTTTGAAAAAGAATTTATTTATAATTCTATCAGTAGATTTGAGTTTATCGATAACAGTATGGATAGTTTAAAGCGGGATTATGAAAAAAAACTATTACAGCTAAAAAATAGATATGATGATGAATATGAAATAAAAAAGAGATTAACGGCTTACTTAATTAATAAGGGTTATGATTATAGTAATATAAAAAACTTATTTTAATAAAAGCCTTATATTTTGTTTTTCTATTTTATTGTTTTATTTAAGATTTATTATAATTTAATTGGTATAATAAAGTAACGGAGGTAAATATGAAAAAAATAATTACTAGCTTATTATTGTTACTTATAACAGTAACTTTTATGGGCACAATAAATGCAGAATCAGGATTGACTCCGCTACCTAAAGCAAATGGGAGTGGTTATGTAACTTACCGAAATTCAACTACACAAGTTATGATTCCTACAGAATATACTGCTCGAACAACTGAGTTTAGAGGGGTGTGGGTTTCTCCCTTGGTAAATGATATCAACAGATTCACTTCTAAAGAACAGTATATGAGAGAATTGAACCTAGTATTAGACACTATGGAGTTTTATAAGTTAAATACCATAGTTTTTCATGTTCGAATTCTGAATGATGCTTTATATGATTCAGATTTAAATCCTCAGTCAACATATACAAATATGGTAGATTATGATGAGTGGGATCATTTAGAATGGTTAATTGGCGAAGTCCATAGACGTGGGATGGAATTTCATGCATGGCTAAATCCATATCGAATAGATAATAGAGCAACAACTATGAATGCTGTTAAAGCAAAGTATATAAACTTTCCTAATAATCCAGCAAATAAAGATGAAAATGTAATTTTAGGATCATCAGGAGCAATTCTAAATCCAGGAGAACCTGCGGTTAGAGAATTTGTGATTGATACTGTAATGGAAGTTATTGAAAAATATAATGTTGATGCTATTCATTTTGATGATTACTTCTATGCATCTATGCCATATGATGCTGATTTAGCAACTTATAATAAATATAAGGCAAACTCTTCAACAAATGACATACATGATTGGCGAAGAGAACAAGTGGATTTATTCATACAAAATCTTAGCCAAACTATTCGTGATTATAATAGTAGTAATGGTAGATTTGTTCAACTTGGAATTTCACCAACTGGTATTTGGAGAAATGGTAATGGTCAAGTTACATATGATAGTAATGGTACTGCTATAACAAGTGGATCAAATACTGCAGGACAAGAACATTATGCTTTATATTTATATGCAAATAGTAAAAAATGGGTTGATGAAGAGTGGATAGATTATATTACTCCGCAATCATACTGGTCATTTGAACTACCTGCAGCTCCATATGCTGATGTTGTTGATTGGTGGGCTAAAGTAGTAAAAAATAAAAATGTTAACCTATATACGGGTATGGGCTTATATCGAAGATTTTCTGGAGATAGTGGGGGATCATGGGAGACAAATCCTATGGAAGCTGCAAATCAAGTATTATATAATTCTAAACATTCTGATATTAGGGGTAGCATAATATTTAATTATCGTTATTTAAATACTGCAAAAACTGTGAGTGGAGTTCAAACTATATTAAATGACTATTGGACTAATCCAATAATTACTCCAGAAATTAGAACTATGAGTCCGGTTGTTCCTGGTAATGTTAATAACGTGGTTATTACTAAGAAGAATAATTTGGTTGCATTGACATGGGATAGTGCAGTTAGTGCTGCTAGGTATGCAATTTACCGTAGCGAGGGTGAAATTGATATTAATAATCCAAAACAAATAATTAGTTTAGTAGGAACTAATTCTGATGGTAATAACATCGCAAATGATACCATTGATTCTAACAAAAAATATAATTATGCGGTTGTTCCAATATCAGGAACCTCAACTATTGGTACACCAACTGTAGTATCTACAGATAATTCGATTAGTGATATAGGTGTTTCTATTGGAAATATGAGTAATTTACAAATGAGTGCAAATATTTTCCCTAATGCAAATGCCCAAATATCATTTTCTTCAGCAAATATTTATGTTGGAGATTCTCCAGTTTATCAACTAGAATTATCAACAGATGGGAATAATTGGATAACAGTCGATAGTAGAGACATAAAAGCAAGTGGTGACTTATATTTATACAATTTCAAATATAATGAAATCGGAGCAAAAATATTTGCAAGGGTTACTGCAACTAATACTTTTGGTTCAATTACTTCAAATACATTAACGATGAATCCTACGATTAGTAATATTAATGAATACTTTGATATGGTGAATCTCGTTTTAAATAATCAAATTAAAAAAATATTCGAATAAAAAAAGGAAGAATTATTTCTTCCTTTTTAGTTGCTTATTAAATTGTTTTAAGAAATGGTAAACACCATGTTCTTTTACATCTTTTGTTTGATATTTGGCGACTTCCTTAAGTTCTGGGTGACATTTCCCCATAGCAACTCCGTACTTTACAAATTCAATCATTTCAATGTCATTATGGCCATCACCTATGGCTATTGTTCTATCGTGATCAATATTGTAATAATCACATACAATTTTTAATGCATTTGCTTTTGATGTTTTTGGGCTATAGAATTCTGATACAACTACTTTATTAACATACCAGAATCTTAGATTGATTCTTCCATTAAATTCCCTTTTCACATATTCTTCCATTCTTTGTTCACTTCCAATTTTAGTGAATAAAATGGCCCCGTTTGGATTGTTATTCAAAGTGCCTTTAAGATTACCAATAGTCATATTACCGCCATCTGAGTGTAAGTATGGCCCGATAAAATCAGTTTCTTTGTGTAAATAGATGTTATCTTCAATTTCACAAAACACAGTTTCGATGATATCTTCATTATCATCTAAAAACTTGAACAAATCATTTCTATCAATTGATATCATCTTTTTTGGAAAACTTTTATCATAGGGTTTGTGAAGTAATGCTCCATTATAGTTTATGAGAGGGGTATCTAGTTTTAGTAGATTATAATAAAAGCGAGATGATCTAAGTGGTCTTCCCGTTGCAATTACTATTTTATTATACTTTGATAATTTTTTTAAATAGCGAAAACTTTTTTTGTCATGTTTATTAAATCCACGTACAAGCGTTCCATCTAAGTCAACAGCTATTAAGTAATTCTTTATGTTCATATTGTTCACCTTTTATATAATAACACATATTTATTTGATGCGCAATCTTTATTTTTAAGATGAGATTAAAAAGCATTGATAAAAAATTGAATTTGTAGTAAAATGAGTATAAGACGGAGGTTATTAAAATGGCATTAAATATTTTCGATGATATTAGAGATTTAATAATCAGCCTTTTAGAAAAGTTTTCATGGGGAAGCGTTGCTGTCTTATTTGCAGGTGTTGCACTAGGATTTGTTATGTGCTTCTTCATATATTTAGTAATTGTTTTAAGTTCACTAAAGAAGAATGAAATAGCAGTTCATACTTCAAAAATTGAAATAGAGAGTGAAGAAGTTAAAAGAGTTATTAAAAGTGCAGTTAATAGATATGTTGAGGAGTCAAGTAATCTGCCAATCAATCAAAAGATTGCAGATATTAAAGATATTTCATGGGGTCTAATCAATGATATTGCTAAAATGTATTATCCAGATTCAGCCTATCCAATTTATGAATTATCGATTGATGAGTTTATGGAACTAAATCACTATATTACTAATCGTGTTGATACTTTGTTTAAGGGTAGAATCATGAGAACTTTTAAAAAAATTAAAGTCTCACAGATTTTAAAAATCCTGGATTTAAAAAGGAAAATGGATGAAAGTAAAGCCGTTAAAGTGGCTAAAAAAGCTCATGTTCCTGGATTCTTTAAAGCGACGATGAGTGTATTAAATGTATTTAATCCTGGATATTGGGTAAAAAAATTAATGATAAACACAACTTTGTCAATTGGAACAAATAAAATTGCTAAAACAGTAATTGATATTGTTGGTGAAGAGACAAGTAAGGTATATAGTAAAAGTGTGTTCAATAAAGAACTGCTAATTGATAGTGATGTAGAGAAGACAATTAGTGAATTAGAAAAAGATTTAGAGAAGAGTGGGTAGGTACTAATATGGAAAGAAAAAAATTTAATATTCCTCAAGTTCCAGTTTCAAATATTCCTGAAGATAATAAACCTGAGAAAAAGAATCGAAAAATAAATGTTGAACCATTTGTCTCTCCAGTCCATGGAAAGAATGTAAAAGATGAATTGACATTTAGTGGTGCTCAATTTGGTAATAGTGGACGTCAGTACGATGCTTTTAGAGATCCAGAAGCAAGAGTTGTTAAAGATGATTTTAATGAATATGTTACTTATCGTAAACCTGTAGAATCTAAAAACGAAGTTATAGAAAAACAAGAAGAAGCTATAAAGCCTCAAGTGTTTAATGACAAAAGCTATTCAAACAGTATAGCAAATGAAGAAGTATATTATAATAAAAATTATAATAGCAAACAAATAGATGAAGAACCAGAATATATTGATGAGGTTTATGAAAATGAAGAACTTATTGAGGAAGAAAACTTAGTAAATCCTGTCAATAAAGTAGTTTTGGAAAAAAAGCATCACCATAGTAAACCTAAGAAAAGATCCAACACAAAAGGTCAATATATGGCTCCACCACTATCTCTTCTAAAAAGAGGAAAACCTTCTAAAGGTAATGATATGAGTGCTGTTCATTTTCAAAGAGAAAAAATTGATCAAACACTTAGAGAGTTTAATATTCCAGGACGCGTAGTCCATTTTACAAAAGGGCCTGCTGTTACTCAATTTGAAGTACAATTAGAGCCTGGAGTTAAAATTACAAAGGTTAATTCTATTTCTAATAATATCATGGCTAATCTTAAAGCATCTAGAATCCGTATTCAAGCACCAATTCCTGGTAAATCTACCGTTGGGATTGAAGTTCCAAATCCTACAACTGATTTTGTTTTATTTGGTGAATTGCTTCAAGATGAGAGTTTTCTAAATGATGGTGATCCAATGAATGTTGTTCTTGGATTAGATTTAAGTGGTCAACCGGTATATTTAAATCTTGCGAAAATGCCTCACTGTTTAATAGGTGGTACAACTGGTAGTGGTAAGAGTGTTTGCATAAACTCAATAATTACAAGTATTTTATATAAAGCCCATCCGGATGATGTTAAGTTAATATTAATTGATCCTAAGATTATCGAGTTTTCAAATTATGAAGATATGCCTCATTTAGCAACTCCAGTAATAACTGAACCTAAAATGGCAACTGCCGCATTAAAATGGGCAGTAGAAGAGATGCAAAATAGATATCATTTATTTAGAACTCATCGTTGTCGAGATTTTGAGGAATATGCAAAGGTTACTGAAAAGAATGTTAATGCTAAACCAATTCCATATATTGTAATTGTAATTGATGAACTTGCAGATTTAATGATGATATCTGGAAATGATGTTGAAGATTACATTCAAAGAATAACTCAAAAAGGTCGTGCTTCAGGTATTCATATGATTGTTGCAACCCAAAGACCTTCAGTTGATGTTATTAAAGGAACTATTAAAACTAATATTCCAACAAGAATTGCTTTCCATGTTAAAACTCAAATTGACTCATCAATCATTTTAGATCATGGTGGTGCTGAGAAATTATTAGGACATGGAGATATGTTGTTTAATGATAGTGTCGAAGAATTGCGTTTGCAGGGTACATATATATCTAATGATGAATTAGCATTGGTTACTGATTATATTCGTGAATCAAGCGATTCTGATTTCTTATTTACTGAGCAAGATTTAGAAGCTAAGATCATTGAAGCAGGCGAAAATGAAGGAATTAATGATGAATATTTCGAAAGTATTGCTAGATTTGTTGTTGAAAATGAATCTGCATCAATTAATAGGATTCAAAAAACTTTCGGTGTAGGTTTTAATCGCGCTCAATCAATTATGCAAGCTTTAGAGGATTTAGGTATTGTTTCTGAAAATCTAGGAAGTAGAGCTAGGACTGTTGAAGTGAATATGGATCAGTTAGAAAGCATCTTGTCTGAGATATGATAAACAATAGATTTTATAGAAAACTTATAAGCACAGTAATCTTATCAATAATTTTATTTATAATTACCTTAATTTCAAAGTTTGATGTGTCAATAGTTAATAAGACAGTTACAACAATTATATTGATATTATCTCTTGTATTAGTTTCTGTATTTTTATATTTCTATAATTCTAATGACAAAAACTCAAGAAAAAATAAAGTATTGTATACTATTATTGATTACTATGCAACTGTTGTTTTTGCCTTCGTGGTTATTGGTATCCTAAATATGTTCGTAATTTTTCCAAAAGTTAATGGTATTTCCATGGAACCAACATTATATAATGAGGATAGTGTTGTTGTTGTAAGACATAGTGAAATTAATAGATTTGATATTATCGTTTTTTATATAGATGAGAATTTAGAGGGTGCACCTGAAAGCGAAATTGGTAATCTTTGGTGTAAACGTGTAATAGGTTTACCGGGAGATGAAGTTAGTTATGTTAATGGAGATTTATTTGTTAATGATATTTACTATGAAGAGGAATATATTAATCCAAATCCATTAGGTAGTGAAGAGACAATTCTTCCAAGTAATATTGATGGAGTTAAAATCCCAGAAGGTTACTATTTAGTATTGGGAGATAACAGAACAAGAAGTACTGATTCTAGAGAGATTGGATTTATTAGTAAGGATTTATTGATAGGTGAAATAAAATATTTAATAACTGGTGGCATTAGAAAAGTGGGGTGATTTGATGATTCAATGGTTTCCTGGACATATGGCCAAGGCAAGAAATGAAATAGAAGAGAAATTAAAACTAGTTGATATAGTTTTTGAATTGGTTGATGCTAGAGTACCATTATCAAGTCGCAATCCGATGATTAGAGAGATCATTAAAAACAAGCCTAGGCTTGTTTTGATGACCAAAGCTACAAAAGCTGATTCAAATTATACAAAAAAATGGCAAGAGTTTTTACTTGGCGAAGGGACTATGAGTATGGTTATTGATTCGGTCTCAGGTTTAGGTATCAATAGAATTGTCAATTATGCTAAAGAAGTATTAAAAGATAAATTTGAAAAAGAACAAGCAAAAGGTATGAAAGAACGACCGATTAGAGCAATGGTAATAGGGATTCCAAATGTTGGAAAAAGCACTTTAATTAATAAATTAGTTAATCGAAAAGTTACAACGGTTGGTGATAGGCCTGGAGTTACCAAGGCTCAGCAGTGGATTAGAATCAATAAAGATTTGAATTTGATTGATACTCCAGGAGTATTGTGGCCAAAGTTTGATGACGAGATTACTGGATATAATCTAGCTATGACTGGAGCTATTAAAGATCAGATTATGCATAAAGATGATTTAATTATTTATTTTTTAGATTTTCTTAAAAAGTTTTATCCACATGCTCTAAATAGATATAATGTAGACGTAACAGTTGATAATTTAGATATCTTAAATAAAATTGCAGGAGATCGTGGATATTTTCAAGGTAAATACTATGATTATGAAAAGGTATATGAAGCAATTCTTAATGATTATAGATCAGATAGACTAGGAAAGATTACTTTGGATAGGTTAGAAAATGTTTAATATATTTGCTATTGAAGAGTCTTTACATAAGCAGGGTTATAATCTAATTGCAGGATGTGATGAGGTTGGTAGAGGACCAATGGCTGGACCTCTTGTTGCTAGTGCAGTAATACTAGACCCTAATAATCAAATTGAAGGATTGAATGATTCAAAAGTCTTATCAAAGGCAAAAAGAGATTTGCTATATCAGGAAATAATGAGTAAGGCAATTGAAGTTCAAACAGTATTTATTGATGTTAGTGAAGTTGATAAATTAAACGTTTATCAAGCAAGTAAAAAAGCTATGACCAGTTGCATATTAAATATGAAATCTAAAGTAGATTATGTATTAACAGATGCAATGAAGTTAGATATTGATATTCCATATGAAGCAATTATAAAAGGAGATAAAAAAAGTGCAGCTATAGCTGCTGCCTCCATTATTGCTAAGGTCTCCAGAGATCAATATATGACTGAATTAGATAAAAAATATCCGTTGTATGGTTTTAAAAATCATATGGGTTATGTTACTAAAAGACATTTATTGGCAATTAAAGAACATGGAGTTTCAGTTCACCATCGGAGAAGTTTTAAGCCGGTAATGGATGTATTAAATAATAATATCTAAGAATGCGATTTAACTATCGCATTTTTATATTTTTCTTTAATATATTAAGCGATTATGATATAATAATTAATATAGAAAAGGCGAGGAAAGTTTAAATGATTAAGTTAACAAATATTTCTAAATATTATCATAATGAAGGTACGGTTACCTTAGCTTTACATAAAATAAACCTTAATTTTAATCTTGGTGAATTTGTTGCTATAACCGGTGAGAGTGGTAGTGGTAAGTCAACACTTTTGAATGTTATTGCCGGAATTGATTCATATGAAGAGGGAGAATTATATATTAATAATGAAGAAACCTCCTATTATGATGACCAAGATTGGGAATCATATAGGAGAGATAAGATTGCTTTTATTTTTCAAAACTATAATCTTATTGATTCGTATACGGTTTTAAAGAATGTTGAGACAGCCTTAGTTCTACAAGGTTTATCAAGAGCAGAAAGATTAGAAAAATCAAAAGAAATCATCAAGCGTGTTGGGTTAGAACAGCATATGAAACATCGAGCCTCTAAACTCAGTGGTGGGCAAAAACAACGTTTGGCTATTGCTCGTGCCCTAGCTAAAGATGTGGATATTATAGTTGCTGATGAACCAACAGGTAATTTAGATAGTCAATCAGGAAAACAGGTTCTGGAATTACTTAAAGAAGTTTCATCAAACAAATTAGTTTTCCTAGTAACTCATAACTATGATCAAGCATCAGAATATGTTTCAAGAAAAATTAGATTATTTGATGGTGAAGTTGTTGAAGATAGAGTATTAAAACATACAGAAATAGTTGATAGTCCAGTTCGAACAGATAAAACTATATCAGAGTTTAAAAAAGCTCTAACAATCACAAGGTTTAATATCTTTGGACAACCAAAAAAGTCTATTTTTATGTTTTTTGTAACCCTAGCAATTGTTGCTTTTGTGTTTTTAATTTATACTAGTTTAAACCCAAAAGCTATTGTAAATAGTTACCCGGTTTGGAGTGACGGTATTAATATATACGCAGAAAGAGTAATAGTTAAAAGACAAGATGAAAAAGTAATGGATGAAAGTGACTATAATTTTTTTGAAAACTATAGTCATATATCAAGAATTATTAAGGCCGATCATGTTGTTGATTACTATATGACTTTGGATGACTTTGAAAACAAATTAAATTTTAATGGTCAATATAGTCCTTTTTTGAAGGATAGCAAGTCAAAATTATATGGGCAATTGCCTGTTAACGACTTTGAAGTTTTACTTTCAATGTTTGTTAGTGATTATGATGAAGAAGTAGTTTTAGATATTATTGGTAAAGAATATACATTTAGTGTTAAGGAAAAAACTGGATTTTCTGCTCCGATTAAATTAACTGTTACAGGAGTAATTCATAGTGATACATATGTTGGGGGTTATTATGTTAATGATTCAACATTTGATAGAATGAATTTAGTGCCACCTACTACATTAGATAATAATCAACTAGATATTAGTTTTAATGATGTGATGATTTCATATTATCCTGATCAAATATTTTCATCAAGAGACCTAATTGGAAACCAAGCAAATATATATTATAGTAACATTTCTGAAAATGCTACAATAATTTTGGATGGTGTTGAATTAGAAGTTGTACCAAATGTTTACAATAAGTTTTATAATAACGCGGTTATTATAAGTGAAGAATTGTTTATTGAAAAATATCAAAGGGATAATTACCAATATACTTTGCATATTAATGATATAAATAAAATAAATGAGGTTGAAAAGCATTTGTTTAATAATGGTTATTATACATTTGTGCCTAGTATCGATCTAAAGAATAACATGGATTTGGGTTATATTGGTGGTGTGATAGAATATGTTTCAATGACTTTAATTATGATATTTATGATATTTGTTTTATACTTAATGGGTTATTTGATTATTAGAATTGTTTTAAACACAAGAATTAAAGATTATACTATACTCCGAATTATTGGTGCAAGAAAATCTTTGGTTAGTAATCTTATTAGATTTGAGCTATTAATTTTCTTCTTGATTTCCTATGCGGTTGCTTTTGGTGTTTATTTTGCGATTCAAAGTAACATTGCTAATATATTGCCATTTTCTTTTTCTGATTTTCTAGCAGTATTATTTATCAATATATTAATGTCGCTATTCATTTCAAGAAAGTTTATTTCTAAACGAATGAGTAGTACTTTATATAGTGATTTGAGAGTAGAGTAGGTGTACTATGATAAAGATAAATAATTTACACAAGTATTTTAATAAAAGAAAAAGCAATGAAATTCATGTTATTAATAACACTACTTTGGAATTTCAAACATCGGGATTGGTATGTCTACTAGGTAATAGTGGAAGTGGGAAAACAACACTATTAAATGTTATTGGTGGATTAGATAAAGTTGATAGTGGATTAATATCAATTGATGATAATAATATAAGTAAGTATAATGCATCTAAGTGGGATGACATTAGAAATCGTCATTTTGGATATATTTTTCAAAATTATATTTTGCTTCCAGAACTTACAGTACATCAAAACCTTGAATTTGTACTAAAGATGTTGAATGTCAGCAAAGAAGAAATTGAAGAAAGAATTGAATATGCTTTAAAAGCAGTGGGCATGGAAAAATACAAGAAACGAAAACCTACGCAACTTAGTGGTGGTCAACAACAAAGGATTGCCATTGCTAGAGCATTGGTAAAAAGTCCAAAAGTTATCATTGCAGATGAACCGACTGGTAATTTAGATGAAAAAAATACCACCCAAATTATGAACATAATCAAGAAAATTTCTAAGGAATGTTTAGTAATTTTAGTTACCCATGAAAGAAGGCTTGCTGACTTTTATGGAGATAGAATTATTGAAATTGCTGATGGACAAGTGATAAGTGATAATATTATAAGTTCAACAGGATCATTTCTCCAAATGGATAATACAAATATATATTTACAAGAGTTTAATAAGGACGAATATAAAAATGATAATGTAAATATTAAGTACTTTTATCAAGAAGAGAAAAAAGATATTGATTTAAACATAATTTTTAAAGATAATACTTTCTTTATTCAGTCAAAATTAGAAAATGTAAAGATCAAGTTTATTGATAAATCAAATGAAATTAAAGTAATTGATAGTAAGAAGCCAGTTATTAGTCCTCATAATATTGATGAATTTGATTATCATTTAAAACCTATTGAACAAGGTAATCAAAAAAATAAATCAGTTATTAAATTTACAGATACCCTTAAAATGGCAATTAGTCATTTAAATGGTCTTAAAAAAAGGCAAAAATTATTGTTTGTTACTATGTTTTTATCAACAATAATGATTACTATTGGGTTGCTCAACTTGTTTAATTCTAGAAGTATTAATGAAAATGATTATGTTTATTATAATAAGAATACAATTCAATTGTTTCATGATGATGATGATTTTATTAATTTGCTAGATGAAGATGACTACATAATTGTTGATCCTGATAATTCAGTTGCATCAGAGTTTACAGATTTAAGTTTTAATCAAACTAATTATGTTAATACTACACTGAGTTACCGTTATAACTCAAATTCAGTTATTAGTCTTAAGGTAATAGAAAACCCAAATTTAATATTGGGTAGAATGCCAACTAATAGAAAAGAGGCATTAATTGATAAAACTTTGGTTGATAAATATATTGATAGTTCCAACTTTTCTTCTGTTGGTCTTAAGCATCTAGAACAATTTATTGGTTTAAAGTTTGTTTTTGGAAGTAGATATAGTTACAATCAATTAGAAAATAATAGTTATGAAATTGTTGGAATAGTTGATAATAACAATCATAATATATATATTAATGATGATGAATATAAGCTTGGAGTTATTGGAATTGGACAAGAAATGAATTATTATGATTTAGATTACTTAACTATTAATATGTTAAGTAGTGATGAAAAAGTTTTTTTGTTAGATGAAGAGGGAAACCCTGCCGAGCAAACAACATTAGATGATATAATTGTTGGTGATGATGAAATACTTATGAGTTATAATTTGTATAATTCTCTTGCTCCAATTATTTCAGATAAAAATGTTTTGTTGTTTAGTAAAACTTATAAAATAGCTGGCTTAACCGGAGATGCCGATGGAAGCGAAAGGCAATTCATTGTGTCTGAGGAAACAGCTGATGAATTATATAAAGAATCGATTAATTTTTTGACTAGAAATCGTTATCCATCTTCATATTTTATTCATTCTTTTAATAAAGCTGAGTTACTAGAAAAGTTTGCAGCCAATGGTTATAGAGCTATAGATTTACATCAACGATTAACTGAAGAATATAAAGAAACAAATCAGGATATTGAATTGTATATTTCTTCTTTATTTGTTTTGATTGCTTCGCTAGTGTTTTTGTTTTTATTGATGCGATCCAGCATGATGCAAAGAATATATCAAATCGGAGTTTATCGAGCATTGGGTGTTAAAAAAATCAATGTTCATAAGATATTTATAACTGAGATTTTCTTCATAACTCTAATTACTACTGTATTGGGTATTGGAGTAGTTCACTTCACTATTACACAAATAAACTCATTTGTTGAGGTGATTAAGTATCCGTGGTTTAT
>JBAYTC010000032.1:0-13261 GCA_041675825.1 Bacilli bacterium
AATAACTTTTTCCATTTCAAATGATAACCCATCACTACTTACTAAACATACTGGAGAATCAGTTAAACGTTTTGATAATACAACATCACTAACCTCACCTGATAAAGCTTCTTTTAACTTATCTAGTAATGGTTTCTTTTGTTCTTTTAATTCTTCAAGTTTTTTCTTTTCCTCTTTGTCTAGTAAATCTAAATCTCCTTGATTAATTGATTTGAACTTCTTCTTGTCATACTCTTGAAGAATATTGATTACAAATTCATCAACATCATCAGTAAGTACTAATACATCAAACCCTTGTTTCTTAAGTAAATCCATTTGTGGCATTGCGAGAACTTGTTCTTTAGTTTTTCCTGATGCATAGTATATAAATTCTTGTTTCTTAGTCATAGCTAGAACATACTCTTTTAAAGTAATCATCTTATCTGAGTTTACAGTCTTATATAAGATTAAATCTTGAATCATATCTTTTTTCAGACCAAAGTCCTCATAAATGCCGAATTTTAGATTAACTCCAAATGATTTAAAGAACTCTAAATATTTATCGTAATCATTCTTTAATAAATCTTCTAGTTTTTTAAGGATTCTTTTTTCAACATTCTTAGCAATATCTTGAAGTTGCTTAGATTTTTGAAGTATTTCACGACTTATATTTAAATTAAGATCGTTTGAATCTACAAGTCCTTTCACAAATCGTAAATAGTCAGGAACTAACTCCTTACATTTATCCATGATAAATACATTTTTGGTATATAGTTGAAGACCTTTCTCATATTTTTCTGAATATAGATTGTATGGAGCCTTCTTAGGAATGTAAATTAAAGCTGTATAATCTAAATTTCCTTCTACTTTAATCAGTAAATTAAGTAGTGGATCTTCATAATCATAGTACTTTTGTTTATAGAATTCATTTAATTCTTCATCTTTTAAATCATTCTTATTCTTTTTCCAAATAGGTGTCATTGAGTTAAGAGTTTCAATTTCATTAATATCTTCAAACTCATCTTCAGTACCTTCTTTTTTAACACTCTTCGTTACTTCCATTTTAATTGGATAGCGAACATAATCAGAGTATTTCTTTACAAGGTTTCTAATTTCCCACTCATCTAAATAATTATCATAATTAAAATCATCATCTTTTTTTCTTAAATGTAGTGTTATTTCTGTTCCAGATGTATCTTTATCTATTTCACTAATTTCATATGAATCGGTTCCTTCAGATTTAAACAAATAACCTTTACTATCGTATAAACTTCTAGTTCTAACTTCTACTAGTTTAGCAACCATAAATGACGAATAAAATCCAACCCCAAATTGACCAATAATGTCAATATCAGCTTTTTTATCCTTTAACTTTTCCATGAATTCTAAAGATCCACTTTTAGCTATTGTACCTAAACTATCATTAACCTCATCATAGGTCATACCAACACCATTATCAGTAATTTTAATTGTTCTCTTTTTCTTATCAAGTTCAATTAATATCTCATAATCATTCTTTTTAGGTAAAACATCCGCTGTTAATGATAAATAGTGATATTTGTCAATTGCATCACTTGCATTAGAGATTAGTTCTCTTAAAAATATTTCTTTATTTGTATAAATAGAGTTAATCATTAAGTCCAATAATCGCTTAGACTCGGTTTTAAATTGTTTAATTTCAGACATTCTATTACCTCCTAAATTTCTAATCATATTATACTATCAAAATCTAGCACTGTCAACAGTAAAGTGCTAAAAAATAGTGCTTTCGCACTATTTTCCATACATTTTATATAAAATATGATTAACTAATTTTATAGGCAGTAATCTTTTTAAGAAAACCAAGAACTTATAGTCTAATCCCACAGTAACTTTAACCGGAGGACTTTTCTTATTAATAACTTTGTAGATTACTTTACTAACCTTTATTGGATCAACACCATTTTGTTCATCTTTTTCCATCTTTGATAATGAATTCTTAATTCTATCAAGATAAATCGGATCACTTTCAACAATTGGTCTATCCCTATTTTTCGTAAAATCTGTTTTAGTGTCTCCAGGTAAAACGCAACTGACTCTAATCTTGAATGGTTTAACCTCCATTCTTAATCCTTCGCTAAAAGTGCTAACAGCAACTTTAGTCATAGAATAAAATGTTTGAAAGGGAATAGTTAGCTCACCTGCAACACTTCCTATATTAACAATTATTCCTTGAGATTCACGCAAATAATTTAACGATGCTTGTGAAACACTTACTAAGGCAAAAACATTTAAATCAAATATCTTCTTTAATTCTTCAGCCGAAGAATACTCAACAGCACCACTAACACCTAAACCAGCATTATTGATTACAACATCTATTCTTCCTTCATTATCATACACTTGCTTTAAAGCAGTTTTTACTTCATCTATCTTAGTAACATCACATTTTATTGATTTAACACCATCTTCATTCATTCCTCTACGAGATAAACCATAGACTTTATAGCCTTTTTTATTTAAATATTTTGATGTTGCAAGACCAATACCGCCTGATGATCCTGTTATGACCACAACTTTACTCATTTGTTATACCTCCAAACATTTCATTACATGTGATTTCTAGTTTATCTAATTCATAAACAAATGATTTATCATTAATATTACTCAAATTTTTTGATTCAATTAGTGCAAATCTATTGGTTTTACCTATTTGTCTTCTTAAACAAAATAAATCTGTTCCTTTATACTTTTTAACAAACATAATATAATACTTATTATCAAGTAGTAAATTTGTAAATATAAAATTGGATTTATACTTAAAAGATAAATAGTTACCTATCCACAACCTTTTTACTATCCAATCATAACTGTAACAATCATTAAATATCCCAACAAATGCATTAGCCTTCTTTACTTCACGAAAATCACTAATTAATTTGCTATTAGTTAACAAATTTAAAAACTTAAACGATTTGTCATCACGAATAATACTAAATGTATATTTATTTGGGTCAATACTTTCAATAAAACCAGCTTCATTTATTAAAAATTTTTGATTCAAAAACAAGTAATTAGCTACATCAACACAATTTGTTTCATTAAAAAACTCTTTATTAACATATAAGTCTCTAAAAACTGGATTGTGTTTCTTTAAAACATGAGAATAATAATAATTATTATGAATTATTTTATGTATAAATGCTTCAACGTCATTATACTTAATGCATTCATTGTAAACTTCACCATAAAATCTCTCCATAAATGCACTTACTATTGCAATTAAATGATCAGATTCTTCATGTTTAAGAAGGAACTCATTCTTATGATTTATCGAAAGCTTACTTATTTTATCATTAAGCTTGTTGAAGTAAGAAAAAACAATATCATGGAATTTTTTTGCAAAAAACTCTAAATCTTCTTTTACTTCACAATTTTTAATAAAATAGTAAACATAGTGAGTGATTTTTCCTATCGTTAAAGGAATATCTTGCAAATAGAAGTTTTCTAAGACTTTAGTAAAATCATCAGTATGCAAATTATATAATAACCATAATCTAGCGTCATCTTGCATAGACTGTGTTGATTCTATCACTTTATTTAAATAAATTATCGAAAAAGCATTAGCAAGATATTTACTTTTAGGTTTATTAACACTAGATATTTGCGAAATCATATCTTGATGTCTTAAATTATTTATAGTATTACTTTTGTACTCGTCAATAATCAAAAATATATCTGGGATATCTTTATCAATTCCGGATTCTTTAACATCAGCAATTAACCTATCAAATCTAGTAACATTTAATTCAGAAGTCAGACTCTCATATTTTTCTTTAATCTTATCATATTTTGCTTTTTCTTTGTCTTGTTCACTAAAATAGGTTAGATATAGTGATTCTTTATGTCTATTAATTAAAGATTCTGATTGGAGTTTCTCCCTTTGAGCAATTTCTTTTGACTTAAACTCTTCATTTTTCTTTTGTTTATCTAATTCTAAAATTTTTAGTGCTTCTTTTTTAAATTCCTTTGTAAAAGAAGTAATTGGAATTACTTTAATTGAGTCATAAACAGCTTCCTCGCCTTCTAGGCAAACAAGATAACTATTATTTTTTTCAATATTCATATGTTTAATATTATTCATGTACTTATCAATATCATATCTATATGTATTTTTAATATCGATTTTATTTTCAATATAGAAAATATTATTATTCAAATACAAAACAATGTCTAGCTCTCGATAATAATCACCAAAATTAACAACCATATTTTGATAAATTCCATAATCAGGGAAATATCCTTGATTCTTATAATTAATAATAGCTTCTTCACATAGTTTCGCAGTATAAAACTCAAACCACTTTCCTTGTAAAAATGTTATATGCTCATAGTTTTCAATATGAATCGTATAACTTCCATACTTTTCTTTATAATTTTCTATAATTTTATGTTTAAGAAGTAAGTCCAAGGTTTTAATAATTCTTTCATCATTAACCATCTTACTATTAAACTTAACAACATTATTATTTATTTCTTTAAAACTATTAATTAATGGTCTTAATTTATCTAAATGTTTATAAAAACTATTACCAATGATCTTATATGAAGAAAATGCTTTAGATTTTACATCTCCAACACTCATAATTCTATAATCGCTGTTGAATAATTCTATTTTCTCACTAAGTTCTAAAACTAATACATCTCTTCTTCTTGCGGCTATATCTTCAAATTTTTCTCTTATCTCAGCTAAACCCTCTTCTGGATCAAAGAAAAATACTCCTTGCCCTAATTGTAATAAAATATGCTTATACAAAAGAAGTTCCTTTATATTATCATTGTAGTCATCACTTTGGGAAGTATAGCTTCTAATATTTCTTAAGATTCCAATCGTTTCTTTTTGATAATAAGTTACAAGATTATCATAATCTAACAATGTAAAATATCTTAATAAAAAGTGAAAATTGGAATACAATGCATTTATGACATTAAAGTTTTCTATTAATTGGTATCCGTTTAAATCCTCCACATTCAATACAAATAAATTAGAGAATGCTAAGTAATCTTCCTTATCCAACAATGGTAAATTATCAATATTATAGTTGTTATTAAAATTATTTACTTTATCATTTTCTTCAAACTCTAAAAATTCAGCTTTGTTTAAATAGTTTTTATACATTTCCTGTAATTGACTGTCTGAATATCCAGTTTTATTAAAGTCATGAGCAGACTTAATTGTTAAAGTTTTTCTATTACCAAGAACATATTTAATTTCTTCAATCATATCTTCAATTAATGAGTCATTAACTTGAGTAATGACCACCATTACATTATCACTTAATTTTTCTTTAATAATATCATAATTAAGGATTTCTTTATTAAACTGAACTTCCACACTATGTGAAAAGTATCTGTTTTGTATTATATTAGTAACAATTTTTCTTACTGCTGATAATTCATCATTAATATATGAAATGTTATCATTTAGATCAAAATATACTAAAAATTTGGGACTATTTGCTTCCATAGAAATACCTTCCTCTTTTGTATAATTATAACACAGTAGACTTAAAAGGTAAAGTTATTATAATCATTGTAAATGTTAAAAATTAATAAAATTTTGTTTTTTGTGCTTGCTTTTTTAAAAGTCATATAGTATAATATTAGAGCGTGTGGATAGCATCACTGCTTTGACCAGATGCTTATTGATGCGGGTGTGGCGGAACTGGCAGACGCGCTAGACTTAGGATCTAGTTCCTTGGAGTGCAGGTTCGATTCCTGTCACCCGCACCAATTTTATAATGGTCTCGTGGTGTAGTGGTTAACATGCCAGTCTGTCACACTGGAGATCGCGGGTTCAAGTCCCGTCGAGACCGCCATTATATTGTGCGCCAGTAGCTCAACTGGATAGAGCGTTTGGCTACGGACCAAAAGGCTGTGGGTTCAAGTCCTGTCTGGCGTACCATTTTAAAACTTTTTAAACTACTCGGGAAATAGCTCAGCTTGGTAGAGCGCTTGGTTTGGGACCAAGATGTCGCAGGTTCGAATCCTGTTTTCCCGACCATGTATGCGGGTATAGTTCAACGGCAGAACGTCAGCCTTCCAAGCTGAATATGCGAGTTCGATTCTCGTTACCCGCTCCATTTAGAGAGCAAACCTTGATAGAAATATCAAGGTTTTTTTGTATATTTATGATAAACAAATAAATAAAATGATATAATATTATATAAGGAGGTATAGAATGAATAAACTATCAAACCAAAATATAGATGAATTATTGCTAATACTAGAAACAAGATTTAAAAACAATATGAAGAGGCATCCTAATCATACATGGAATGAAATAAAACATATGATACTTCAAAAAAAATCGAATTTACAAAGTCTATTTATGATGGAATCATCGCTTGGTGAACCCGACTTAGTATATCTGAATAATGATTCCTTAACTTATGTTGATTGCTCTTTAGAAACTCCGAAAGGTAGAATCAATACCTGTTATGATGATGAAGCATTAGAAAAAAGGAAAAAGTTTAAACCACTAGCATCCTCAGTTGGTCTTGCTAACAGTATGGGTATTACACTGCTTAATTTTGAAGAGTACAAAGAACTTCAAAAATATGGACCGTTTGATCAAAAAACTTCTAGTTGGCTTAATACTCCAACCGATATACGAGTACTTGGTGGAGCAATATTTGGCGATTTTAGATATAATACTGTTTTTATGTACCATAACGGGGCTGACTCATATTATTCATCAAGAGGTTTTAGAGGAAAATTAGTCTTATAAAAATGCATCATACCAAAAACTGGTATGATGCATTTTTTTTAAACTCTTTTGATTGTTTTGATTCTTATTATAGGATATGCAAAGTCAGTAAAATGTCCCCCAACATTTTCTGTAGGAGCTTGATTAATTTCCATTACAACAGCTAAACTTTCTTCATCAACAACCTTACCAAAAGCTGCATAATCACCATCTAGATGAGGTGAAGTCCCTGTACAAATGAAAAACTGACCGGTCGCACTATTTTTATCCATAGTTCTTGCCATTGAGATAACTCCAGGAGTATGTAAAATATCATTTCCATTAAAACCATTACTCCTAAACTCACCTTTAATTGGTGAAGTAGATTCAAGTTCACGAATTTCTAATTCATCAACTGTATATCCACCTGTTTGAATCATGAAATTTTTAATGACACGATGAAATACTGTTTTGTCATAATATTTATTATCTACTAATTTTAAAAAGTTTGCAACAGTTAATGGGGCTTTTTCTGGATACAATTCTAATTTAATGCTTCTATTATCTTCTAATATAATTTCTACCATAGTTATTTTAACCTCTTCTTCTAAATTTTCTTCTTCTAAGTTTTCTTCTTCTGAAATATCTTCTTCTAATGTCTCATCTTCAATTTCAGTAGTTTTACTACATGCTGTAATAAAAAATAGTAATATCACTAATAGTATCTTTTTCATACAACCTCCTAGTAGTTGTAATTATAGCACATATAAATGTAAAATGTAAACATGAAAATAATTGTTGCATTTTTTCATAAAAAATTATATAATTTATAACGTCAGGAGGGACAATATGATAATTAAAGTACAAAATTTAGTTAAAACTTATAAAAATGGTTTAAGAGCCCTTGATGGATTAAGTTTCCAAGTTAGAGACAAAGAAATATTTGGACTACTTGGTCCAAATGGTAGTGGAAAAACGACATCAATTAATTGTATATTATCACTACTAGAATTTGAAGAAGGAACTATAGAAATATTTGGTAAACCAATGACTTCAACAAGTTATGATATCAAAAAAAACATTGGACTTATAACTCAAAACGTCGCTGTTTTCAATGAGTTAACAGTTTATGAAAATATTGATTATTTTTGTAGCCTTTATGTTAAAGACAAACAAGAAAGAAAGAAACTTGTTGAAGAAGCTATAGACTTCGTTTCCTTAAACGATTTCAAGAACTTTTTACCAAAAAAACTTTCAGGTGGTTTATTAAGACGTCTTCACATTGCATGTGGAGTAAGCCATAAACCAAAATTAATTATTTTAGATGAGCCAACAGTTGCTGTTGATCCACAAAGTCGTAATAAAATTCTAGAAGGAATAAAAAAATTAAACGAAGATGGAGCTACAATTATCTATACGACACATTATATGGAAGAAGTTGAAAGATTATGCGATTATATAATGATTATGGATAAAGGACAAGTAATTGCTGAAGGAACTAAAGAACATTTAAAGTCATTAATTGAGATTGGAGAAAAGATTGAAGTTAAACTTTCTATTCCAAACGAAATTGTAATTAAAGAGATCAAGGATCTAGAAAACGTAACATCTGTAGAATACAAAGACGAAGTTTTAGTTATAAAGTGTCTCAAAGGGAAAAGTAAAATCCCTGCAGTTATCGCTATTTTAAATAAACATGACTTAGAATTTGAAAATATTTACTCTGAATCTCCTAACTTGAATGATGTATTCTTAGAAATTACCGGAAAGGAGCTTAGGGACTAATAATGACAATGTTTAAATATAATATTTTATTGCTTTTACGTAATAAATCATTACTATTTTGGACACTCTTATTCCCTATTGCTTTATCAACATTATTTCATGTTGCATTTGCAAATTTAGAAGAAGGAGAAACTTTTGATACAATTAATGTTTCCGTGATTAATTTTAACCCTCAAGATGATTTAATAACTCTTCTTGAAGAAGTTAAATTTACGGAAACCACATTAATATTTAACATATCCTTAGATTCTAAAGAAACTTCATTGGATAAACTTGCAAATGGGGAAGTGTCCGGAATTATAGAGTTTTCAGATGATAATAGTATAAAACTAACCGTTAACAGTGGTGGTTTTAATCAAACAATAATTAAAACATTCTTAGACAGATATTTACAAACTACTTCTACGGTTACTTCAATCATGATTCTGACAAATGGAGAGGCCGATATTAATGAAATCATTGCTGAGTTAAATGTTAATCAAAATTATTTAGTATTTGATGATTCAAATACTAAAAAACCAAATTATGTATTAACTTATTTCTTTAGTTTAATCGGTATGGCATTAATTTATGGTTCTTTTTGGGGAAATCACGCGGTAATGACTCTTTTACCAATTAAAAACCAACATGGAGTTCGCTTATCAATTGCACCGGTTAAAAGATTCAAACAACTTTTGTTATCACTTCTAGCTAGTTTCACAATACATATTGTAGAAATATTGATTTTCTTATTGTATTTAATGTTTGTTTTAGGACTTAATCTAAATACTAATTTGTCATTACTTCTTCTAACTTGTGTTGTTGGATCTATGGTTGGTATTAGTTTTGGAGCATTTATATCAATGCTGCTTAAGAGGAAAAGTGAAGGATTAAAAATTGCTATTACTGTACTCGTTGGTACTTTTGGTGGTTTTTTATCAGGTATGATGATAATTAGCGTAAAATACTTTATCCAAACCAATGCACCATTTATAAACTATATTAATCCTGTTGGAGTTATAACAGATGCATTGTATAGCCTAAACTATTATAAAACTTATGAACGTTTTATCGCAAACATGCTAATATTAGGTATTATGACAATAGTATTTTTATGTTCATCACTTCTAATGTATAGGAGGGATAAATATGAAAGTATTTAAATTGTACTTAAAAATTCTTAAGAAAAATTTACCTTCAGTTATTGTTTATTTCTTTATATTTATTGGAGTGGCAATAATATTTACTCAATCATCACAACCATCCTCTAGTGAATTTACTGAAAGCAAAATTGCCATTTCGATGAAAAGCAATGATGAAGATACCCTATTAATTGAAAATTTGTTTACAGCTATGAGTAAATATGCTTATTCGGTAAAAATTGACGATGAGGATATTGCCGATGCTATATACTTTAGAGAGATAATGTTTGCTTTTACCATCCCAGAAAACTTCACTCAAGACTTCTATGATGGGAAAAACCCACAAATATCGCATTTAAAGGTAAATGATAGTGGTTTTAATGTCAGTTTGGAAGCAATAATTGATCAATACTTTAATCTTGTTAAAACATATAGGTCACAAGCTCCAGATATATCTGAAGAAGTTATGTTTGAAAGGATTCAAGAAGACTTGGCATCAAGTGTTGTTGTTGAAAAAATTCATGAAGCAAACAACCAAAAAGAGACGGCAAGATATTACTATAATTACATGAACTATGTTTTATTTGCCCTACTTCTTTCAGTTGTTGGTTTAATCACAATGAAAATAAGACAATTTGAAGTTAAAAAGCGTATGACAGTATCTGCATACTCGCAAACAAGAATAACTTTGGAGATTTTATTAGGACATTTCATGTTTGCTTTCTTAGTGACTACTGTTTTAGTTGCAATAAGCTTTATCTTATATCCAATCGGAATGAAAGATCCTGCTAGTATTTATTTTATTATAAATGCATACTCTCTAACACTTGCTATTTTGGCTATATCCTACTTTATATCTTTATTTGCTAAAAATGAAGAAATCATTTCCGCATTAACGAATGTTGTAAGTTTAGGAACATCCTTTTTAGGAGGAGCATTTGTTCCCCAATTCTTACTTAGTTCAGGGGTTATAGCAGCATCAAAATTACTTCCAACCTACTATTTCATTAATATTAATGATACAATAGCAAGTTTAGAAGTAATTAACCAAACAAATCTTGATAAAATATACTTGTATATAGGAGCACAACTTCTATTTTTTGTAGTTTTTGCTGCATTATCAATATTTGTAACATACAAACAATCTAGACAAGAACAATAAAAAAAATTAAAGTAACTACGTTTTGAACAGACACAGTAAAAGTAGTTACTTTTTTTATTGTTTATCTCAAAGTTTTATAGTATAATATCTTGTATATAAATAAATGCGGCTATGGCGGAACTGGTAGACGCGCTATCTTGAGGGGGTAGTGTCTTAGACATGTGAATTCGAATTTCACTAGCCGCACCATAATCATTCAATGAATGATTTTTTTTATAGAATTTTCATTTATGTCCGCTTTAACTAATTCACCACTAATTAAACATCTAATAAGTCAAAATGGATTAGAGGGGCT
The DNA here is from genome assembly GCA_041675825.1 of Bacilli bacterium. Lineage (GTDB taxonomy): Bacteria > Bacillota_I > Bacilli_A > ML615J-28 > CAG-698 > JAEYQM01. The sequence goes on from JBAYTC010000032.1 coordinate 11,070, forward strand.
ATTTAAGCCTAATATAAGCAGTTTAAAGATTGCTCATAAAAATATATATAAAATTAAGCAATTAGATAAATAATCTATCAAAATTTCTTTTTTTTAGAAAATCTATATAAGTTTTCATATATAATTATTAAAAGCATACCTTTCGGTATGCTTTTCAAATGTTTTGTTGTTTAGCCAGAATAATTTCTTTAGATTTCATCAGTCTAATGATATTACTACGTTCATTATCTTCTAATTTCATAATAATATATTTAATTTGAGTTTGCATCTCAGGTATCATTACATACTCAATCGCATTAACTCTTCTTCTAGTCTTTTCAATTTCAAAAGCTAACATATTACATGATTTTTCTATTTCTGCTAACCTAATTAAATTTGGTAATAATTTTGATAAACCAATAACTGAATTATCAAGTTCAGATGGAGTAAAAGCAAATCCATATGTTAAATCAATAACATCAGGAGTTTCATAAGCAATAGTTGGAGTTTTAATATTCATTATATTTTTAAGTCCAGTAGAAAGTGTAGTATTATTGGCTGGAACCATTAATGCTTCTTTTATTCCTTCATGACTCATTTTCATATTTGCATAATTAAAACTTTTATTTATTACTTTAAGTTCATCTTCTACTTCTTTTCTTAGTCGATCATTTTCCTTAATGATTAGCATAAACTGACGAACCATTTCATCTTGTTTATCCTTCAGTAATTTGTGACCCCTCTTGGCCGTACTTAAGCGTTTCTTAAGACGGGTCAATTCCATTCTGGTTGGATTTATAATTTTAGCCATTACTAATCCTTTTTAGGAAGATATTTTTCAATGTTTTCAACACTGATACGTTTAAGTTCAGTTTTTGGAAGAATTGAAAGTAATTCCCAACCCAAATTAAGAGTTTCTTCAATACTACGGCCTGTTTGATTACCTTGTGAAACATATAAATCTTCAAACTCAACAGCAAATTGACTATACAACTTATCTACATCACTTAAAGCAGCTTCACCTAAGATTGTAGATAGTTCCTTAGCTTCTTTACCACGAGCATAAGCAGCAAACAATTGGTTCATTGTTTGAGAATGATCCTCACGGGTCTTACCTTGACCTATACCCTTATCTTTAAGACGACTTAAAGATGGTAATACATCAATTGGTGGGAAAATACCTTTTTGGTACAACTCACGTGAAAGGATGATTTGTCCTTCAGTAATATATCCAGTTAAGTCAGGAATTGGGTGAGTTTTATCATCTTCTGGCATTGTTAGAATTGGTAATTGGGTAATTGATCCAGTCTTACCTTTAATTCTACCTGCTCTTTCATATAAACTCGCAAGGTCAGTATACATATATCCAGGATATCCACGTCTTCCAGGAACCTCTTTACGAGCTGCTGAAACCTCACGTAGTGCTTCTGCATAGTTTGTAATATCCGTTAAAATTACAAGTACATGCATACCAAGTTCATAAGCTAAATACTCAGCACATGTAATAGCCATACGCGGAGTTGCGATACGTTCAATTGCTGGATCGTTTGCTAAATTGACAAAAAGAACACTTCTTTCAATAGCTCCTGATTTTTGGAATTCTTTTACGAAGTAATCAGATTCTTCAAAAGTAATACCAATAGCAGCAAATACTACAGCAAAATCTTCATCTTTGCCTAAAACCTTAGCTTGACGGGCAATTTGTGCCGCAAGTTTAGCATGAGGTAAACCTGAACCTGAGAAGATTGGAAGTTTTTGTCCTCTAACTAGGGTATTAAGTCCATCAATTGCACTTACTCCAGTTTCAATAAATTCAGAAGGATAGTCACGTGCAACTGGATTAAGTGGTGTACCATTAATATCAAGTGATTTCTTTGGAATAATTTCTCCACCACCATCAATAGGTTTACCCATACCATCAAATACACGTCCTAATATTTCTGGTGCAAGCTTTAATTCAATACCATGTCCTAAGAACATTGCTTTTGAATCACTAATTCTTAACCCTTGGGATGGGTTAAATAATTGTACTAAAGCTTTACCTTCATTTATTTCAAGAACTTTACCGAATCTTTCATCACCAGTAGATTGTTTGATGCGAACAAGCTCATCATATTTAACTCCTTCAACACCTTCAACAAGCATTAAGGGTCCAACGACTTCTCTTATTGTTTTGTATTCTTTAGCCAATCGTCATCCCCCCTTAGTAATTC
>JBAYTC010000033.1:0-11853 GCA_041675825.1 Bacilli bacterium
AAGAATGAATTGACATTTGCAGTATATGAAAGGAGAAAATAATGTTCTTTTTAATTACACTATTTATTGGAATGATTTTTTCTTTCATATATATTTATAATACTCAGTATTTATCAGATGGTATTATTTGGTGGTCAATACCGATTATAGTAATTGTAATGTCATTATTAGTATTCATTACAGTTGCTTTAATACTATATATAGTTACTTTGTTTATAAAACCTGATAAGAGGCTAACAAGACCTAGAAGCTTCAATCAATTTATGACAAAGATAATGGCTGAGTTATTAGTAGGATTTTTTGGAATCAAAATTATATATCAAGGTTTTGAAAAGATCCCTCAGAATGAAAAATTTCTATTAATTGGTAACCATCAGTCAAATTATGATCCAATCACATATGTTTGGGCATTTAGAAAATACAGTATTGCATTTATTATGAAGAATAATATAATGAGAGTTCCACTTCTTGGTAGATGGCTTTATGGGGCTGGGTTTTTGCCAATAGATCGTCATAATGATAGAAAAGCAGTTGCGACTATCAGTTGTGCAACAAAGAGAATTGAAAATGGAATTCAAAACATTTCTGTTTATCCAGAGGGAACCAGAAGTAAAGGACCTCATATGAATGAATTTAGAAATGGTGTCTTTAGAATTGCACTTAAGTCAAAGTCACCAATAGTTGTTTCGGTTCTAGATAATGTATATCGAGTTAAGTATCGATTTCCTTTTAGAAAAACAAAAGTCGTATTAGATATAGTTAAAGTTTTGGAGTACGAGGATTATAAACATTTGTCTACTAATGAATTAGGTGATATGATTCATGATTTAATGACTAACAGACTTAAAGAATTAAGAGAAACTATTCCTTATTTAAAATTAAAACAACCATCATAGATGGTTGTTTTTTAGTCTAAATGAGTGGATATATTGATTCCTTCAATCTTGATTTTATTATCCGAATAAGTAAAGAAGTTTAGAGCACTATTATACATTAAGTCATTAAATGAATATTTTGTGTCTAGTTTAGTTAATAATCCTTTAATAACATGTGAATGGGCAACGATTAGTATTTTTTTACCTGAGTATTTTTCAGCAATTTTAATTGTTGCATTATATACCCTGTTTTGAATTTCTTCTGAAGTTTCCATATTTGGGATGTTATCAGCAACAATATCAACAAATAATTCCTTTGTTATTAGTGCTCCTTCACAATCGCCAAACTCTCTTTCCATAAAGTCATCCTCTATAATTATTGGCTTAGACATTTCTAGAATGTCATGAATTATACTGGCAGTCTCATATGCTCTAGCTAATGGACTTGATACGACTATATCCCAGTCATTATTATTATCTTTAAGGTATTTACCTAAATCTTTAGCTTGATTAATACCATTATTATTTAGTGGATTATTTACTCGTCCCTGGATTCTTGTTTGTTTATTCCATTCGGTTTGACCATGACGAACAAAACATAAAGTAGTTTTCATTTTAGCACCTCTTTTTCTAAATTATTATACCATAAAAAATTGATTTGTGGTATAATTAATTTACGGGAAGGAATGATCATTATGAGAGCAGTAGACGTTATTATAAAAAAGAAGAATAAACAAAAACTTTCAAAAGAAGAAATACACTTTATTATAGATGGTTACGTTAAAGGAACAATTCCAGATTATCAAGTTAGTTCTCTGCTTATGGCTATTGTTTTAAATGGATTAGATAAAGAAGAGCAAGCACATTTAACTATGGAAATGCTTGAGAGTGGAGAGAAAATTGATTTATCCTCAATAGATGGTATTTGTGTAGATAAGCACTCTACTGGAGGAGTTGGAGATAAAACCACTTTAGTAATCGCTCCAATTGTTGCTAGTTGCGGACTAAAAATTGCAAAAATGAGTGGACGTGGCTTAGGTCATACTGGTGGTACTTTGGATAAGTTAGAGTCAATACCTGGATTTCAAATTAATGTAACAAGTGAACATTTTTTAAAACAGGTAAATGAAATATCAATTGCTGTAATTGGTCAAACCGCTAATATTACCCCCGCAGATAAAAAATTATATGCTTTAAGAGACGTTACTGGAACGGTTGAATCAACAGGCTTAATAGCTAGTTCTATCATGTCTAAAAAATTGGCAAGTGGTGCGAACTCAATATTATTAGATGTTAAGGTTGGGGATGGAGCATTCATGAAGACTTTGGATGATGCTAGAACCCTTGCTAGAGCGATGGTAGACATTGGAAATAGTTTGAATAGAAAGACTGTTGCTGTTTTAACAAACATGGATGAACCACTTGGAGAGATGGTAGGTAATAGTTTAGAGGTCATTGAAGCGATTGAAACATTGAAAGGTAGAGGCCCTAAAGTTCTTAAGGATTTGTGTGTTGATTTATCAGCCGAATTATTATTAATGACAAATATAGCCTCTAGTAAAGAAGAAGCTATTAAAAAAGTAGAAGAATCAATCAATAATGGATCAGCACTCGAGAAATTTAAAGAAATGATAAAATATCAAGGCGGTAATCCTTTGGTTGTAGACAATTATGATTTATTCCCACAAGCAAAAAATAAAATTGAAGTAAAAGCTGTTAAGTCCGGATATATTCATAAACTTGAGGCATTAGAAATAGGTAATGCAGCAATGATTTTAGGAGCTGGTAGAGAGAATAAAGATGATGTAATTGATTTAGGTGTCGGGATTCAAATTCATAAGCGAGTTGGTGACTATGTCCTTGAAGACGAAACATTAGCAGTTATTTATGGTAATGGAAAAAACGAGTCTGAAGCTAGCAAAATGATATTAGAGGCATATAATATTAACAAAGATAAAACGAATAAAAATAAAATGATTTTAGATTTAGTAAGATAATTTATGAACAATCAGCCGCAAAATCCTGTATACAAATATAGAAAGTTAATATTCATATTTTTAATTGTTTTATTAACAGTTATAACCGGAATTTCTAATATTGATGAAATATCTGAATCACTCAAGATTATGTTTAATACACGACTTGACTCAGTGATCATTTTAATTATTTTGTTAATTTTGTATATTCTTATTGATGCAAAACTTCTTCAAGTGTCAATAGATAGTAATATAAAATTTGTTGATTCTTTATTGATTAATTTAGCGGGAGGATTCTTTTCAGGGATCACCCCATTGTATATAGGTAGTTACCCATCAAGATTCTATTATTTGAATCAAAAAAGTATTCCAACTGATAAAATATTATCTGGTTTAACAGTTAAAGGTTTGGTATATCAGATAGTAATTTCTATATTTATGATACTAGGATTATTAATAGGTGGTTTGAAAGTAGTTAATAGTGGTGGTTATCAAACGCTACTTATCTTGGGAATTGTTTATAGTGTTATTATAACGACATTTTTAATAATGATTTCTACATTCTCATCATTTAATAAACTTATCATAAAACTAATCAATAAACTAAGTTTTAAGTCTAAAAAAATTAATGAAAATAAAGAAAAAATATCTAACAGTGTCACTAATTATTATATAAACTCTAGAAGAGTATATAATGATCCACTGTATTCTTTTAAAGTATACTTTTATACTTTTATAAAACAAATAATATTTTATTCTTTTCCTATAGTTGTTTTTCATGGTTTGGGAATGGATGTAAATTCATATTTGTTTGAAATTGTTGCTATTAGCACACTGATGGTAATTATTGTTGCAGTTGTCCCTACACCTGGGGGTATGGGGGCAAGTGAAATGGCTTTTATAATTTTATTTGGTGTTATTTACTTAGATTCAACAACTCTAAATGCAGGGTTATTGATCTATCGTTTGTTTAGTTATTATTTATTAATAATATTGGGTTTAATTGCTACTTTATATTTACAAGCAAAAAAGCCAATAAAATAGGAGGTATATATGGGTTCACCTGATTTTATGGTTATATTAGAACAAGTATTAAGAGTCTTAGGAGCGGCTTTAGTAGGGGCAATCATTGGTTACGAAAGAGAACTTAAAAATAAACCTGCGGGATATTTTACTTTTACTCTTGTTAGTGTCGGTTCTTGTTTAATTGCTATTCTTCAAGTAAATATTATTCAAGATTCAATCGAAATTATTAGAAATAATCCAGAACTTGCAGATGCTGTGAAAGCTGATTCAGGTAGGATTATTGCTCAAGTAGTTAGTGGTATTGGTTTTTTAGGTGCTGGTACAATTATTCATAATAAAGCCAGTGTTAAAGGTATTACTACAGCAGCATTATTATGGATGGTATCCGCATTAGGATTAATGATTGGTACAGGTGGAATTTATAATTATATTATTGCCGGTGTTACTGTTATGATCATCATTCCAATATCTTACCTTTCAAGAAGTTTAGGTGATAAACTTACAAGAACAAGAAAAATTAGAAGAATTAAGATTGTTTTTGATGAAAATCATGAGAAGGAGATTTATGATAATCTGGCTTCACAAGCTGTAACAGTTAGAAAAACCTTTTTAACAAACAAGTATGTTAAAAACGACCTACACTTGAAAGAGTCAATAATTTATATGAGTTTACCTAAAAGTAGATCCTATGAGGATGTTTTAAACCAAATCTCTTCACAAGACTATGTTTTTGAGGTAGAAGATGCTTAATATAACATCAAAAAAGAAATTGTTATGAAAACAATTTCTTTTTTTATTTACTATAAATAAAAGCAAATAAATTGCGCCCTACAGATATGTATACTATAATAGTAATGACAAAAGAATTGTCCTATAATTTATATAGAATATTGTATATATGCAAGGAGGAACAAAAATGCTAACTAAAAAATTTGATCCACTTAAGAAAAAAATGTTTCAGGTCCTAGATCCTGAAGGCAATATAGTGGATAAAAGTTTAGAACCAGATTTAAGTGACGAAAAGTTACTTGAAATGTATAGAATCATGAGCTTGGGTCGCATTGCTGACATTAAAGCTTTACAGTTTCAACGTCAGGGTCGTATGCTAACATATGCACCAAATAGAGGGCAAGAAGCCGCACAAATTGGGGTTATGGCAGCATTAGAAAAAACTGATTGGTTGTCGACAGCTTTTCGTGAAATTAATGCTATGTTATATCATGGTGTTACATTAGAACAGGCATATCTTTATTGGTATGGAAATGAGTGGGGTAGTCATTTTGATGAAGGGGTAAAAGTCCTACCCGTTAATATTACAATTGGTGCTCAAATTAATCATGCTGCTGGACTTGCTTATGCATCCAAACTTTTAAATAAAAATGAAGTTGCAGCAGTGTTTATTGGTGATGGTGGAACAAGTCATGGTGAATTTCATGAAGGTGTTAACTTTTCAGGAGTGTTTGACTTGCCAGTAATTATTGTTATTCAGAATAATCACTGGGCTATTTCAACACCACGTGCGAAAGCTACTAAATCTGAAACTTTAGCACAAAAGGCTGTTGCTTATGGTATTCCAGGAATTCAAGTTGATGGTAATGACATTTTAGCAATGTATCAAGCGGTTAAAGAAGCTGCAGATCGTGGTAGAAAAGGTGAAGGTCCAACATTGATTGAAGCTGTAACTTATAGATTGGGACCTCATACTACAAGTGATGATCCAACAATATATAGATCAAATGAAGAAGTTAATGAATGGGAAGCTAAAGACCCAATCATTAGATTTAGAAAATATTTAATTAATAAAAAATTATGGAGTGATGACAAAGAAGAAGAGTTACAAAAAGAATTGACTGATTATGTTCTTCAAACATTCAAGAAAGTTGAAGAATCAGGAGATGCAACACTTGAAGATGTATTTAACTATACTTATAGTGAATTGACTCCACAACTTAAAAAACAATTAGAAGATTACAAGAATTACTTAGATGAGGAGGCTAAATAATGGCTGTTATAAACATTTTAGAAGCTGTTAATCAAGCTTTAGACAATAAATTAACTACAGATCCAAGAGTTGTCGTTTTTGGAGAAGACGTTGGGTTTGAAGGTGGAGTATTTAGAGCGACTGCAGGTTTACAAAAGAAACATGGTGAAGCTCGAGTATTTGATACTCCGATTAGTGAAGCTGCAATTGTAGGTTCAGCTGTGGGTATGGCGATAAATGGTTTAAAACCAGTAGTTGAAATTCAATTTTCAGGTTTTGTATTACCTGCATTTAACCAAATTGTTGCTCATGTGGCTAGAATGAGAAATAGAAGCCGTGGGAAATACACAACTCCAGTAATAATAAGAATGCCATATGGTGGAGGAATTAGAGCATTAGAGCACCATTCAGAAAGTTTGGAATCTATATTTTCTCATATTCCAGGATTAAAAGTTGTTATTCCTTCTACTCCATATGATACAAAAGGTTTACTTACTGCTGCCTTAAATGGTAGTGATCCAGTAATATTCATGGAACCAAAGAAAATCTATCGTGCTTTTAAACAAGAAGTACCGGAAGAAGAATATGAAGTTCCAATTGGAAAAGCAAAAATAGTTAAAGAAGGAAATGATATAACAGTAGTTGCTTGGGGTTCTTTAGTAAGAGAAGCAGAAAAAGCAATTAAGTTATTAGAAGATGATGGAATTAGTGTTGAGTTAATTGATTTAAGAACAATTGCTCCAGTTGATCAAGAAACAATAATTAATTCAGTTAAGAAGACTGGAAGAATATTAGTAGTTCATGAAGCTTATAAAGCATTTGGACCAGCAGCAGAGATTATTTCTTTTGTGAATGAACAAGCATTTGTTTATTTAGAAGCTGCACCAGCTCGATTAACTGGTTTTGATATTACTGTTCCACTTCCACGTGGAGAACATCACTTCATGATTGATCCAAAAAGAATTGCTTATGAAATTAGAAAAGTTGCTAATTTCAGGGCTTAAGGAGGTATAACTAGATGTATGATTTTAAATTTGCTGACATTGGTGAAGGTATTCACGAAGGTCAGATATTAAAGTGGTTATTTAAGGTAGGCGATACTGTTAAAGAAGGGGAAACTCTATGTATTGTTGAAACTGATAAAGTAAATGCTGAGATTCCTTCTCCAGTTGATGGAGTTGTGAAAAAATTAGGTGCTGAGGTTGGAGAAACTATTCATGTTGGTAATACATTAGTATTAATTGATGATGGTAGTGGATCAGCACAAGAAGAACAAAAACCACAAGAGGAACCTAAAAAAGAACAAACTAATGAATCAGGTTCAGGTGTGGTTGGTGAAATTGAAGTATCATCTGAGGTTATTGCTAGTGAAGAAATCAAAACAACAAGTTCGAACACTTCAAGAGTTCTTGCAACACCAGTAGCAAGAAAACTAGCAAATGATTTAGGTGTAGATATTAAAGTAGTTACAGGTACTGGACCAAACGGAAGAGTTCTTAGAGAAGATATTGAAAACCATTACGAAGTTAATAGAGCTCCTCAAAAGCAGTTGGTTGAAAAAGTTGAAATGAAATTTACTGAAGGAGTTAGGAGAGAACCAATTACAAAGATTAGAAAAACAATTTCTAAGAATATGACAATCTCCAAATCAATTATTCCACATGTAACAATGATGGATGAGTTTGATGTTACTGAACTTGTAAGTTTCCGTCAACAAAATAAACAACTAGCTGTTGATAAAGGTGTTAAATTAACTTATATGGCATTTATTATTAAAGCCATTACAAAGACATTAAAGGAATTTCCGATATTTAATTCGAGTTTTGATCACGAAAAAGAAGAAATTATTTATAAAGATTATATAAATGTTGGAATTGCTGTTGACACAGCTGATGGATTAATGGTACCAAACATAAAGAATGCTGATAAATTAGGTATTTTTGAAATTGCTGAAGAAGTATCTGTGTTATCTAAAGCGGCAAATGATCGCACAATTAGTTTAGCACAATTACAAAATGGTACTTTCACAATTACAAATTATGGAGCTGTTGATTCATTATTTGGTACACCAATAATTAAGCATCCAGAAGTAGCAATTATTGGTATTGGAAAGATTATTAAGAAACCAGTTGTTAAAAATAATGAAATTGTTGTCGCTGATATATTACCTATATCTCTAGCCTTTGACCACCGTATAATTGATGGAGCAGATGCAGGTAGATTTAGTATAAGACTTAAAGAATTCTTATCTAATCCAATGCTTCTATTATTAAGCTAATGAAATACGATGTAGTTATTGTCGGTTCTGGACCAGGTGGTTATGTTGCTGCTATAAAAGCTGCTCAACAAGGAGCAAAAGTTGCTATTGTTGAGAAAGAATCTATTGGTGGTGTTTGTTTAAATTGGGGATGTATACCAACAAAAGCACTTCTAAAGAGTGCTAAAGTATATAAAACATTTATGCATTCTGAAGATTATGGTATAACTATTGCAGATAAGTCAAAGATTAAAGTTAATTTTTCAGATGTTATCAAACGTAAAGATTCTGTTGTCTCTAAGTTAACTGGCGGAGTAAAGGTATTACTTAATAAAAATGGTGTTGAAGTATTTAATGGTCTTGGTACAATTGTTGATAAAAATACTGTAAAAGTTAATAATGAAACACTTACAACTAAGAACATCATAATTGCAACAGGTGCATCACCTGTAATACCTCCAATTCCTGGAGTAAAAGAATCAATGGAAAAAGGGATAATCCTTACTTCCAAAGAAATTCTTAGCTTAAAAGATATTCCTAATGAACTAGTGATAATCGGTGGTGGCGTTATTGGAATTGAATTTGCAACTGTGTTTTCAACATTTGGTACAAAAGTAACTATTCTAGAAAGAATGGACAGGATATTAGTTAATGTTGATAATGATATTAGAAATGATTATTTAAAGATTTTAAAGAAGAATAACATCAATATTTTAACAGAAGCAAATGTAGTGGGTGTTGAAAATAATGAAGTTACTTATGAGTATCAACATAAAAAGGCAAAAGTAAAAGCAGATAAAATTTTAATGTCTGTAGGAATGAGACCTAATACTAATGGGTTTGAAAACTTAGGTATTAATATTACAAGAACTGGAATTGAAGTTAATGATAAAATGCAAACTAATATTCCTAATGTTTATGCTATAGGTGATGTAACCGGGAAGATTATGCTCGCCCATGTAGCTAGTGCGCAGGGTCTTGTAGCTGCAAATAATATTGTAGGCAAAGAAGAAAAAATGCAATATTCAAGAATACCAGCATGTATTTATGGTATGCCTGAAATTGCAATGGTTGGTATGACTGAAGAAGAAGTGAAAGCCAAAAACATTGAGTATAAAGTTGGTAAGTTTTCAATAGCAGCTAATGGTAAATCATTAGCAGATGGTGAAACTGAAGGGTTTATAAAAGTGATTGCCGATAAGAAATATGGTGAACTTCTAGGAGTACATATTCTTGCCGCTAATGCGACTGAATTAATATCACAAAGTGTAACGACGATGGAATTAGAAGGAACAGTATTTGAAATTGCAAATTCTGTTCATCCACATCCAACACTTTCTGAAATTGTTATGGAAGCTGCACATAGTGTTATTGACAGACCTATTCATGCATTAAAGTAAATTAAAAGCGTTCAATTTGAACGCTTTTTTTAATAGAATATGCAGTTTATTAAATCATCTAAAAATATATTAAAGAAATATTCATCTAATGGTTGTTCTTTTAGTGTTTGGTAAATCACATCTTCTTTAAATGTTTTGCCAATTAATACTTTTTCAAGATCAGTTATGTCTCTTTCTCCGAAGAAATCTCCAAATATTTTACATTCAGTGATAATCCCATCATTCACGTTGAAGTTAAAGTTTACTTTACCTCCTAAGTATCTATTGCTTTTCTCTATAGAGAATTGTGGGCTCTCGCCAAAGTTCCATTCCCAAGTAGAATACTTTTCTTCCATAAGTTTTTGGATGCTTTTTAAATCTTCATCAGATAGTTTATAAGTTTTACTGTTTATGTCATCGGTTTCTAAGAAATATTTTAATAAATAATTTTTGAATTTCTCGATAGTCATTTTTTCATTCATGTATGGAAGTATGTTTGTAACACGACTCCTATTGGATTTTATTCCTTTCGATTCAATTTTATCGGCATGAACTTGTAGAACTTTACCAACCATTTCTAAGTTTGCATCATAGAGAATGGTTCCATGTTGGAACATTCTATTTTTATGATAACTCTGTGCATTGCCTGAAAACTTTTTACCATCAACTAATATATCATTTCTTCCGGAAAATTCAGCTGGGACGCCAAGTGATTTCAAGGCATTAATGACTGGGGTTGAAAATTTTCGATAATTATTTAAATTATCTTTATTATTATTAGTGATAAAAGTGAAGTTTAAATTTCCAAAGTCATGGTAAACTGCACCTCCACCAGATATTCTTCTAACTACATTAATATTATGCTCTTTTACATAATGAGCATTTATCTCTTCAACAGTATTTTGGTTTCTACCAATTATGATTGATGGGCCATTTTGCCATAAGAGAATTATATCTTCTTCAATTTGAAGGTTTTTTAGAGCATATTCCTCTAGAGCTAGATTATATCTAGGATCATTATTATTGTTTATTATTGTTATCATTTATTAGTCTCCTTTTAGTATTAGTTTTTGCACATATAGCATACTTCGTTATTTAATTTATCTTCTTTAAAAAATGCATCTAGGTTAGAGATAGTTACTTGTGCAATATTTGAAAGAGCTTCCTCAGTTAAAAATGCTTGATGTGATGTTAAGATAACATTAGGCATATTTACTAAAATTGATAATACATCATCTTGTATAATTGTATCTGACATATCTTCAAAGAATAGATTGGATTCCTCTTCATATACATCTAGACCTGCTCCTTTAATAATCCCACTTTTAAGCCCTCTAATCAAAGCTTGTGTGTCGATTACGCCACCTCTAGATGTATTTATTAGATAAATACCTTCTTTCATTTTAGAAATAGTAGTGTCATTTATAATATACTTAGTCTGTTCACTTAATGGAATATGAACTGAAATAATGTCACTATTCCCTAATAATTCATCCAATGAAACGTATTTAACATCTAAGTTTGGATTTGGATACAAATCGTAAGCAATGACATTCATTCCAAAGCCTTTTGCTATTTTAATAAATATTTGTCCTATCCTACCAGTACCTAATACTCCTATTGTTTTCCCATTAAGATCAAAACCAGTAAGGCCACTTAGTGCAAAATTAAAATCTCTTGTACGGTTATATGCTTTGTGAATTTTTCTATTCAATGTAAGAAGTAGAGCCATTGCATGCTCTGCTACAGCATATGGTGAGTATGCAGGTACTCTTGTAATTGCAATTTTTTTATTTGCATATTCCAAGTCTACATTATTAAACCCAGCACATCTAAGTGCTATAAGTTTAACTCCATATTCTACAAGTTTTTCTATAACATCTTTATCAATAGTGTCATTAACAAAAACACAAACAGCGTCATATCCTTTAGCAAGGTCTACGGTAATACTATTTAATTTTTCTTCAAAAAATCTAAATTTGTAATTTTTATTATACTTAGCGAATGAGTTTAAATCGTATGATTTAGTATCAAAAAAAGCTACTTTCTTCATATTTTCCTCCTTGTATATACTATACAATACTATTATATATTAAAAAGCTTTAAAAAGAAAGTTTAATACTTTACTAGAATTATATGGTTAGTTTGTTTTAATAAATATGAGACTATAAATATGTAAAAACAAAGAAATTTATATTTTATTTATAGGATAACAGGAAAGTTTATCTTCAAAATACAAGTATAAATAATATCAATCTATAATTTTAGATAATAAAAAAAAGTCCTATGTAGGACTGATTCTCTTATGTTTGAATATTGTGTGGCTAATAGTTTAAAAACTTATAGACATATAATAATG
>JBAYTC010000034.1:0-11520 GCA_041675825.1 Bacilli bacterium
ATATTATATCCATTAAAGTGTTTATCTATAATTGGTTTGATAAAATCATCATTCTCAATAAATCGATCCATCGTACAAATAGTACCAGGATTTGCTCCTAATTCCATAGATTTTTCAAATAGAAGCTTCTCAGGAACTAAAGGAAATTCAAATCTAGGGATTTGTCCAAAATGATATTTATCAAATGAGGTAACATCAACATCACCATAAATATAATTTTCACCAGATATAATATCACCGATTTTTACACCACCATATCCACCAGCAACTCCCAAATTAATTACATAGTCAATTTCGTTAAAATTATTGAATGCTGTTGCAATAAGTATACCTGCCATTACTTTACCAATACCAGATTCAACCAATACTACTTCAACATTCCCTATATTTCCTGTGAAAAATTCAAAATTACCACAAGTTTTTACTTTTGTGTTTTTTAACTCATTAAGTATTTCATCAATTTCAACTCGCATAGCACCGATAATCAATATTTTCATATTTTATCACCATAGTTTTCTTTAGTGTACTTAATATCATTTTTAATTTGGGTAACTAATTTATCAGGAGTGTCAAAATACATTTCATCTCTTATTCTTTCAACAATATCAATAGATATATGTTTATCATATATTTCATGATCAAAATCTAATATATGTACTTCCAAACGCATTTTTTCTAATGTATTGATTGAAGGGTTAATACCTATATTACAAACACCTAAATGCTTTTCATCATCTATTGTTACATAAACAACATAAACACCTTTTTTAATTATTTGATATTCTTCTTCTAATTCGATATTTGCTGTATGAATTCCTAATGTTCTACCAACTTTTGATCCATGACTAACTACTCCACTAATACTATAGTATCGATTCAATAAACTATAAATATCTTGGACTCTACCTTCTATTAAGTATTCCCTAATCATGTTAGATCCAATTTTTTTATCATGAGTTTTTAATAATTCATAAGCAATTATTTTTTTGTTTGTAGTTTTTAAGGTCTCTGTATTGCCCTTACCTCTAAAACCATAACGGTAATCACTACCAACAACAATAATTTGAAAAGATGTTAGAAATCTTTCATGGAATTCCTCTGGTGACAACTGACTTAACTCTATATCAAAATTAAGTAAGACCACATAGTCCACCTCAAGATCTTCAAGCAGTTTAAGTTTCTTTGTTAATGGGGTTATATAACCCATATTCTCTCTTTTTCTCAAGACAAAATCAGGATGTGGATCAAATGTAACCACTGCTACTTTCATGTTGTTTTCTTTACCTTGTCTTAATGCTTCTTTTATTAAACTAACATGACCAATATGTAATCCATCAAACTGACCCATAACTGCAACAGTATCATCATCAAACTTTAAAAATTCATCATGTTTTTTTCTAATTATATCCATATTCTCTTAGCTCTATATAATTGATTGTCTTTTTGATAAATAGCATACAATTGTTTATTTTTTGTAAAAATAACCATTTCATCCGTGCAATCAACTTCAACTTTCATTCCAAATTTTATTTTATTATCTAGTTGTTCATCAACTTCTATAATTTTTTTATCTTTAAATACGTCAATCATATTAATTAATTGAAAATTTCCCGCTAAAACATCCTCTAAGGTGCTAGCATTTTCAATCAGCATATTACCAGAAGCTATTCTTCTTAGTTCATTCATATGCGCAGGATAACCGAGTCTTTTTCCTATTTCAACACAGAGTGTTCTAATATATGTTCCTTTAGAAACTTTTGTTTTGAAGGAAAACTTGGCTTTTTTATCAAAGTATTCAACTTCATTTAAAATACTGATATCATAAATATTAACTTTTCTAGGTTTGCGATTAACAACAATCCCTTCTCTTGCATATTCATACAGCTTTTTTCCTTCATGATGAACTGAAGAAAACATAGGAGGGGTTTGAACTAGTTCACCAACTAATCCCTTTAAAACCTCATCCACACCATGTAATTCTACTACTTCTTTTGACTCAATGATTTCTCCTTCGCAGTCCTCAGTATCCGTAGAAACACCTACAACTATTTCACAAACATATTCTTTACTATCCGACATTAAATAATCTGATAATTTTGTAGCCCCATTTATCATAACTACCATTACTCCTGTAGCTAATGGATCTAATGTTCCGGCATGTCCTATTTTATCAAATTTCTTTGTTCTCTTTATTTTTGTTAAAATATCTTGAGATGTCCATCCTTTTTTCTTATCAACAATAATAATACCATCCATATTATACACCGAAGAACTTTAAAATTTCAGATGGTGTTTCAATAATATAATTAGCCATTGAAAGTTCAGATTTTTTTCTAAAACCCCATGTAACTGCAACACTTGTAAATCCACTATCATTAGCCGTTTGCATATCTACTGCTGTGTCTCCAACATATAAAATGTCTGTATGAATTCCTAATGTATTAATCAACTCAATAGCTCCATCAACATATGGTTTAGGACGGTTTTCTGGTTTTTTTCCCATAATAATATCGAATACATTATCACCAAAATAATAATTAACTACACGAAGTGTATCTACATGTGGTTTATTTGATAATACTGCCATTTTAATGTTTTTGCTTTTCAACAAATCCAATATTTCTTTTATACCATCATATGGTCTAGTTTTGTTTTTTTGAAGAATTTCATAGTTTTTCATGTATGATTCATAAACAAGATCAAATAGCTCTGTATTATTTCCAATAGCTTGTTCTATTAAATAATTAACGCCTCTACCCACCATATATTTGCATTCTTCAATGGAAACTTCTTTCAGATTGTTTAATTTTAATGCAATATTTAAGCTATCACATATATCCTCAATAGTATTTAAAAGAGTACCATCTAAATCAAAAATTACTAGTTTATACATTTTTATCACCTACAAAAATTATTATACCATAACAAAAAACAATTATCTACAAGAAAGGAATATTAATCTTTATTTAATTATAATAATAATAAGTCATTTTAAGTATTATTTTATATATTAATGATATAATAATTAAGAAGGGTGGGAATAAAATGAATTTTTATGATTTTAATGTTTTAGATATTAATAACAATGAAGTTCCTTTATCCAATTATAAAGGAAAAATAGTTTTGGTTGTTAATACAGCAAGTAAGTGTGGTTTAACTCCTCAATACGAAGGGTTAGAAAAAATGTATAAAGAATTTAAGGATAAAGATTTTGTCATCTTAGGTTTTCCATGCAATCAATTTATGGGCCAAGAGCCTGGAACAAATGATGATATAAAGGAATTTTGTTCTTTAACATATGATGTAACATTCCCGTTATTTTCTAAAGTTAATGTTAATGGAAAAGATCAACATCCATTATTTAAATGGCTAAAAAGTCATACTAAATCATTTCTTAAAAGAAATGTTAAATGGAACTTTACCAAGTTTTTAATTGGCAGAGATGGTGAGTTTATCGAAAGATTTGAACCAGCTACTAAACCTGAAGATTTCCATAATAAAATAAAAGACTTATTATAAAAAAGCTTCTAATTAGAAGCTTTTTTTATATGTTCAATAAAACACTAGAAATAATTTTCATAATCTCTAATGTGTCTTGGTGTGTCATAGAACTGTTTTCTATTAGTTTATGTTTTATGGAGTTAATTGTTTCAATAAATTCATATTCATATCCACTTGTTGATCTTATATTTGAATATTTTTTAATAATCTTATTATTAGAATCATAAACTATTATCTCACTTGGTCTAGCAACATTCTCTACTCTAATTCTTCCTTTTGTTCCTATAATATCACAATAGATTCCTAAATCTCTTGAAATAGAACTAAAAATATTAGCTTTTAAACCATTACTAAATTCGAGGGTAAAAGAGCATTCTTCATCAATATTATTATATTTTTTTATGTTAACATTTGTAATTTTGTAATCATTCCCAAATAATTGATAAGCAAAATATAATGGATAAATTCCAATATCAAATAATGATCCTCCACCTAGATCTTTGTTTGTCACTCTCTCTACATGCATTAAATTATTAGCAAAAACCCCATTGTATGTTATAATATCGCCTATGTCTTCGTTCTCAATTATCTCTTTAACCATTTTTCGCGATGGTAAGTAGGCTGTTAACATAGCTTCACCAACAAAAACATTATTTTTTTTAGCAAGTTCTATAATCTCGATTGTGTCTTCATAATTAAGAGTAAAAGCTTTCTCACAAATTATGTTCTTCTTATGAAGAACACATTCTTTCATTTGTTCATAATGGAAAGCATGTGGTGTTGTAATATATATTAAATCGACTTCTTTATCTTTATATAAATCTTGATAACTTCCATATGCTTTCAAAAACTCATGTTTTTGTTTGAAAGCCAAAGCTCTATTTATGTCTCTTGATGCAACTGCATATAAGTTGATATCAACTTTATCTTTTATGCTGTTAATAACAACTTCCGCAATTTTTCCGGGACCCAAAACAGCTAGATTCAATTTATTAGATTTCATCATATATAATTATTAGTCCATTCCATATAAATTCTTTCCTTAAAATCTTTAGTTTTTTTGAATTTTTCTTTAATTCTGTCTACTTCATAGAATCCCAATTTTTCATACAACTTGATTGCATCTATATTATTATCAGTTACTTCTAATTTTAATTTTTTATACTTTGTTGTTTTCATTACATGACTCATTAACTTTGTTGCAACTCCTAATCTGCGAGCTGAATTAAGTACTCCTACAGCCTCAATATATCCAACATTAATTCCAAACTCCAGTTTTTCATTGAACTCTTTATACATAAACATATATGCTAGACTACCTTTTAAAAAACCCAAATATTTTCTTAGTGAGTATTTATTTACGGATAATGCTCTTTGAAAATCATCAGCGCAACCTAAGATTCCAACAATTTTTCCATTTAACTCGGCCACATATATGACATTCTCATTGAATGAATGCATAAACGCATCTCTTAACTTCTCCTTGTTTTTTGATAAATAAGATAAATCCTTATAATATGCATCAACAAAAACCTCTGATACTTCTTTAGAAATATCAACTTTGTAATCCGTCATTTTTTTTATTACTAAATTATCCATAGTCCCTCGCTATTCTATTCTATTTACGGATATAGTTTTTAATGTTATTCTCATTGCTAAGCTGATATTGAAAGTAATAATTGAAAAAGGAATGAAAAATTTTGTAAATCCCAACATAACAATTAATCTATTATACCATAAATAATAATCCATATTATTTAGTAGTGCAACCTCGGTTGACAATGAATTCATTAAAATAGGAAAAATAATATTAAACAAAGAAACAAGAACCATTGCAATTAACTCTAAAACAGTATCTTCAGTGGTTTTCTTCTTATATATAAAAAGCATACAAAAAGCTAGCAAAATAACAAATCCAATTGCTATTCCCAAAAAATTAATGACAGGAAATATGAATCGAGAATCTAGATCTTGTTCGAAAGATAGGGGGATAAGGTTTTGTTGAAATAATATAACTAGAATGTACACTACGAATGCGAACGAGTAAATACACGCTGAAATATTCAGCAATGTTCTAGAGTAACGATTAATAGTCTTTAAAGAATCAATACTAATTTTCATATGTTCTCCTTTTTAAAGATAATCAGATACTTTCTATGAATATTATAACATATTTACTTTTTTGAAACTATATTAAATAACTGCAGAATACTAATTCTTATTGCTATTTATCATTTTCTTCTTTTTTAATCTAAATATATCTAATGTAAGATAAATTAATATACTTATAGATGATATAACTATAATCAATACTTTATACTTGTCAATTGATATAATAATTGAAACAAGTAAAATAGAAATAGAAAATGTATAATGTACTATCTTTTTTAAAATATATAAAAGATTTTTAAATTTATTATTTAGTAAGTTTTTATTGGTAAACTCGATATAATTGATTGTTAAAGTAACGATTACGTAACCCAAAATTATCTTAACCAAAACACCTTTATTGGTTATAATTGAATACGTTAACAATGCTAATACTAGTCCAAAAAATGTGTATATTAAAGTATATTTAATAATTCTTTTTGTTTTACTATTTGTTTCATAAACTTTAAACAAGACAGAAAACAATTTTGCAAACACACTAAATAGTATATTAAGAAATAATTCACCAAATAATTCAATTAATAACTCAACTAGTATTTCCATAAATCAATATTCTTTTTCACGTTCAAAAGTTATTATAATTAGCACTTTGAAATTCGTCCAATAACTTGTTGAAACAACCTTCCAACCATCCTTAGCCATTAAATTCATTTTTGTTTCTGCATCAATAGCATTTTTTGCTTCTATTACTCGATATTCAAACATAGTTGTCTCCTTTACTTTTATTAACTAAATTATATTATTATTAGGATGTTTTGTCTAGTGTTTTTTAATTATATCAGGTGGTTTTAAACTTTGATTGCTATTTTTTATATTCTGTGCAATAATATATATAGTGAACTAAACGATTTCTTTAGCTTTCTAAGCTTTTTGCTTACACGAATAAATAAATATCAATTTTCTATATAATTATATAGTTAACGCCTCTTGATTGTTTTTTTTATTCAGTCAAAGAGGTTTTTTTTCACAATAGAAAAAGGAGACAATAATGTCATTTACAAATTTAAATTTAATACAGCCTATTTTAAGGGCTATTACGGAAGTAGGTTACGTTATCCCTACTCCGATCCAAACAGAAGCTATACCAAGTATACTTGAAGGAAAAGACTTGCTAGGTAGTGCTCAAACAGGAACAGGAAAAACAGCAGCTTTTGCTATTCCAATCCTACAACAAATTGCAGAAGGCCAAAAATCCAATACAATAAAAGCATTAATACTAACTCCCACAAGAGAACTTGCTGCTCAAATCAGCGATAACTTTAAAGAGTATGGTAAATACTTACAAATTAAAACTGCAGTAATTTTTGGTGGTGTTTCTCAAAAACCACAAACAAATGCGTTATCAAGAGGTGTTGATGTTTTAATAGCAACTCCAGGAAGATTACTTGATTTAATTAACCAAAAATATATTAAATTGGATTTTATTAAGTACTTTGTTTTAGATGAAGCTGATCATATGCTAGATATGGGATTTATTCATGATGTAAAAAAGATTATCAATCTACTACCTGATAAAAGACAGAATTTAATGTTTTCGGCAACTATGCCATATGAAATAACTCAACTTGCTAATAAAATATTAACAAACCCAATTAGAGTAGCAATTACACCAGTAACTAAAACTCTAGATACAATTAACCAATCAGTTTTTTATGTTTCAAAATCAAACAAACTTCCACTTCTAACACATTTACTTAAAACAGAAAAAATAGAATCTGCATTAATCTTTTCTAGAACAAAACATGGAGCAAATAAAATCGCGAAAACTTTAAACGCTGCTAATCTTAAAGCTGATGCAATACATGGAAACAAGTCGCAAACAGCTAGAACTCAAGCATTAGAAAATTTTAAATCAAGAAAAATAAGCATTTTAGTAGCAACAGACATTGCTTCAAGAGGAATCGATATAGATGAATTAAGTCATGTTATTAACTTCGACTTACCTGATGTTCCGGAAACATATATCCATAGAATTGGACGTACAGCCAGAGCTGGACATAATGGAATTGCTTATTCATTTTGTACAAGTGAAGAAAGAAAATTATTAAGAGATATTCAAAAACATATAGGTCAAAACATACCATCTTCTAATAAAAACCCATTTGTTGAAGAGGTAAGTGAAGTAACGATGACTAGTGAAGTTAAATCTCCACTGCAAAGTATAATTCAAAGTAGATCAAGAACAAAACTAAGTAGACCTAGTTCCTCACGTAGAGGTAGAATTGGCCCAAGACGCTAATAAAAAGACTATAAATTTCAAATTTATAGTCTTTTTTTTACATATTAATTGTTTTTTAAACCTTGATTCATTGCATGAACTAAATCACCAGTTAAATCAGTACCATATTCCCAAAACATTAATCCAGCAAGATTATTATCTAAAACATATTTACTTTTTGCAAGAACTGAAGTTGGATCATCATAGGATATAAATGTTTTTCCATCTTTACTAATAATGTAAGGAACTTGAGCTTTACTATCATAAACGTAAATATAGTCTGAATTTGTTAAAATTGTGTTTTTAATGGTAGTATAATATATGCTTCCTGCAGATGACCAAGTACCATTATCATTTGTTTGTCTCATGCCATAAAATGCTAACCCAAATATTAATTTGCTTGATGGAACACTTAAATCATTAAAAACATCAACACTTTCTTCAATAGAACATGAATTAAGAGTTCTACCTACACCAAATGTAGAATTATTGAATGCACTTGATGGATATAAAGCATTCTGGTAATAACCACTACTACTTGTCATTCCATAAGTCATAACATTTACAAAATCCAAATATTGAATTGAATTAGGTAAGTCGTAACGTGGAGGTTGCCACATTCCTCCCGTTATAGCTGCAGTAACTAAATGATTGGGATTATTAGCTTTAACAGCCACATAAATTTCATTCATTAAAGCTGTGAAGTTTTCTTTTTCAGAAGCCAGTGGAGTTTCCCAGTCAATGTCTACCCCATCAAATCCATATTCATTAATTAATTTAACACTGTTCTCAGCAAATTTCTTTCTTAGATTATCACTTGCAGCGATAATTGAAAATGTCTCTTTAGGGACAGTTCCACCTCCACCAAGTGAAGCTATAGCGTAAATACCCTTTTCTTTAGATTTAGGTATTACGTAAGTTGTCATATTTCTTAATGCATTATTATTAGTGTAACTTACAGAATTACCATTTGATCCTGGACCAGTAAAACCGCCATTAACATCAATCAAAACAAAAGCACAGTATATAATATCCATAGTTTCAAAAAATTCATCACTTAATTTATCATAACTTCTATATACATATCCTGATGCAATGCCATTTTCTAGGGTTTTATACCCCTCTACTTCAGCTTGATAGGTTCTAGACTGAATTACATCCTTATAGTTTATTGTTGCAGTTAGATTTACTGTTTGTTTTTCATAAGGTCTTTTATATTTGCCATCACCAGACAGTATAGTTTCTTCATCACTACTCCATGAAATGATTGCTTCTTCTAGAGTGTTAACTAAAATTATGTCTTCATTCACGACTAAATTATTATAAAGCAAATCAAGGCTGTCAAGAATCTCATTTAGTTTTTCTTCATCATTAAAAGTGTAAACTGGTTTAACAATTAAATCGTTTGTCACATTAGTAAAGTCTATTATATCCCACTCACCAATATACCCATCTTTTGTTGGCACATCTGGAATGTCTGTATAATTAGACCCTTTTATAACTTCAACCTTCAATGCAACTCCACCTTCTTCATCTAAAAATGTAATATTAACTTTTTCTACATTTTCATTTAATTTAATCGTAAAAGTAGTTTGATGCCCTTCATAATTTACAGTAATTTCATGTGGTCCTGGTTCATCTAGTTTTAATAAATCTTCAACAGAAATCATTGTTGAATCTATTGTTTGATAAACAACTTTATCATCACTCATTGTGATGTTTAAGGTAATCATATCTAAAGAAAATTCTTCTACAGTAATATCATCATTTATTAGTGAAGTATCAGCACTAATAGATTTAATTTTTATTTCGCTATCATTAACACAACCATTTAATGCAAGAACAAATATTAGTAAAAGTAATGGATAAAAATATTTCATGTCATCTCCTTATTGATTAATATTATTATTAATCATAAAACTATTATATCATTTTTTGAAGCTTTAATCAACCAAAAATTTAGTTAAGAACTCTTTTTTTCACCCATTCTAAACTTGTTATTTTTAATTTATTTAATTAAAATATTTTAAAGTTTTTAAATAAAAAAAGTCAAATCTAAGATTAAATCTTAAACTTGACTATCAATTATCTTTTTTCTAATAAAGAAATAGCTTCTACATTCCTCTATACTGAGTAAGGTCATGTTTTGATGAATTTTAGGGATTGAGACTATTATATATAAAATAACTAGGTATAAACTATTAATAATGTGTATATTCAATTATTTATTTTTTCACTAGTTCTTTGTATTTATTACATATGCTAATATATTCATTTATCGACTTATTAATCAATCCAATAAAATCTTTTTCAGTTAGAAATGGTATTTTTTTTGTAATAGCAAGTTGCATTGAAGTGTTTCTTTCATGGAAAAAATTGTTTTTTGAACGTATTGCAGTCTTGAAAGCATCATAATTTGGTGTGCCTTTCGACATATTTTTACGACCATAAATGAGTAATCTTGCCTGAAATTCTTTATTAACGCAATCACGACTTCTAATTTCTAGATATGCTATATCAGAATCACTAAAATTAGTATCATCAGTTAATATAATATATGAATAACCATAACGTGTTGAGGAAACATAATTTTTCAAATAATGTGAATCAATTAATTTTTGTTTGAATAATGATTCGAAGTAAGCTTTCCAAGCAATCATGTCATGACTATTTCCTTCTGGAAGAGATAAATTATGGTATGATCGATGTAACTTTTCAATATGTTCACAATATGAATCAAAAACTTCACTACCAGTCCCTTTTAGTTGCGTAAATAATTCATAAATAGAATCAATATCCAAAATTGATGTTTCCCATTGTGCTTCTTTTATACGTTTTTCTTCCTCCTCACCAATTATTGAAGTTTTATAATAACTATAAAAGATTTCACTAACACTATAAGGTCTATTTTTGATTTTTGATTGATATCTTTCTAATGAAGTTTTATATCCCTTCAATTGGTTGTGTTCGCAACTTTCAACTTTATCTTCTATAGCAAGATAATATCTTTTTCCATTTACCCAAAAACCAATAACCACATCAATCCTCAACCATTGTTGATATATTTCCATATCATACACTGAACCAATCTCAAAATCGCGATTAGTTAATCTACACAAGACTTTATAACTAGCTACTTTCAGTTTTTCATTATCATTGTTGTTATAATTTGTTAATAACCAACACAAAAAAGCATCTTGTGATAACTCTTTTTTTGCATAATCAAAAATATTCATTCTACTACCTTCCTATACTAATCTATGTTACTCTAAAAATGATAAATTGATATATTCTCCCAAATTCCTTAATTACATTCATTTAACTTTGCCTTGAATGTTTAATTTGTCCCGTAATAAATTGAGCCATGTCTAAAGTTGGAATTATTCCAATCAAAAGAAATGGCTTGTTTTTTTGTCTTAAAAAGAAACTTTATTTTATCTTCTTTCTAATAAGCAAATAGCTTCTACATTAGATGTTTGAGGAAACATATCAACCGGTTTTAC
Organism: Bacilli bacterium; assembly: GCA_041675825.1. Taxonomy (GTDB): domain Bacteria; phylum Bacillota_I; class Bacilli_A; order ML615J-28; family CAG-698; genus JAEYQM01. The sequence goes on from JBAYTC010000034.1 coordinate 11,392, forward strand.
AAATTTAATAGAATATTCTTTTTGTAAATGGTTAACATTTTTTGCTAATGTTGCTGGATTAAATGAAACATATACTATTTTCTTGATCTTAGCTCGTTTTAAATAGTTAATGAAACTAACTTCTAAACC
>JBAYTC010000035.1:0-11502 GCA_041675825.1 Bacilli bacterium
AGACTATAACCTACTTTGCCATCTTTAGATATTTCATAAATTAGCTTATCGTACATTATATTCACCTACCAATCTTATATAATTATCAATTTCATCTTTTGTTCTTGCTTCTGTTGCGCATACCAATAGGCAGTTATCCTTAAGTATTAAACCAGGTAGAACATTATTTTCTCGCATATATTCTTCAAATTTATTAATATCCCCATTAAACTTAATAACAAATTCTTTATAGAAAGGATTATTAGTCTCTTTCTTAAAATGTTTAGTTTTAAGTAACTCTTCATATAAATAATGTGTATTATTGTATGCAAGTTTAGATATTTCAACAAGTCCCTTTTTACCCAATAAACTAGTATAAATAGCCACATGTAACGCCATTAATGACTGATTTGAACAAATATTAGAGTTAGCTTTTTCTCTTCTAATATGTTGTTCACGAGCTTGTAATGTTAAAACAAAAGCTCGTTTTCCATCAACATCATTGGTAATACCACAAATTCTTCCCGGCATTTTTCTAACTAATTTATTAGTTGTAGCCAGATAACCAAGATAAGGACCACCAAATGACAGAGGTATTCCTAATGACTGGGCTTCACCACACGCTATATCAGCTCCCCACTCACGTGGACTTTTTAAGACTGATAAAGTCGAAGGGTCAGAATTCATAATAAAAATCATGCTATTTTCTTTTATCACTTCATTAAACTCTGTGTAGTCTTCGATTACACCATAAAAGTTCGGATTAGATAGAATTACTGAACCAACATTTTCATCAATTAAATTTTTAAAACTATTTATATCAGTAACATAATCTTTTTCTTCGATTTCTAAAACTTCAATCCCACGATATTTAGCATATGTTTTTACTACTTCTCTTGTGTTATTATTAACTGTTTTCGAAATTAAAACTTTATTTTTTTTTGATTGGCTTACTGCCATAAACATTGCTTCAGCCGTTGCAGTAGCACCATCATACATTGAGGCATTAGTAACATCCATACCAGTCAATTCACATATCATTGATTGATACTCAAAAATATATTGTAATGTTCCTTGTGATATTTCTGGTTGATATGGTGTATATGAAGTCAAGAATTCTTGTCTAGAAGTCAAAGCATTAATTGCAGCAAAATCTATAACATCATAACTTCCTGCTCCTAAAAACGAAACATAGTTCTTATTATTGTTTGCAAGTCGTTTAAACTCTTTCCTAATTTCCATCTCGCTAAAACTACTAGGGATATTTATATCAGTAATTATTAGTTTGGGATCTATTTGATTAAATAGATCCTCAATTTTTTCTATCCCTATTTTATCAAGCATTGCTTGAATATCTTCTTGGTTATGAGGGAAGTATTTGAACATTACTTACACTCCAACTCATAAGCTTTCGCATCTAATAAATTCTCTAATTCATCCGGATTAGACATTTCAACTTTAATAATCCAAGATCCATATGGGTCTTCATTTATTTCCTCAGGAGAGTTCTCTAATACTTCATTAAACTCAATAACTTTCCCACTAACAGGCGACAACAAATCTGATGCAGCTTTAACACTTTCAACAACACCAAACTCTTTATTATGAGTTACAATCGAACCAACTTCTTTTGCTTCTAAATAAACAATACTACCCAGTGTCTCTTGTGCATGATCTGTAATACCAATGTAAGCAACACTTCCTTCAACTTTAACCCACTCGTGACTCTTTAAATACTTTAAGTTTTCTAAAATTTTACTCATAATATCCTCCTATTTTACATATCTTTTATTTAAGAATTTTTTATTTCTAACTTTTGCTTTTACAAATTTATTTCTAACTTTTACATCTACTTCAGTTTGTAAATCCCAGTTACCTTTATCCAGCATTGCTAGAGCAAATACATTAGATGTTCCTGGAATCATATATCCGGTAGTAATATAACCTATTTTTTTATTATCTCTATATACTTCGTAATCACTTCTAGCAATACCCTTTTCAAGCAGTTCTAAAGCGACTATTTTTCTTTGCAATCCAGTAGCTACTACTTCATTTAAAGCATCTTTACCAATGAAATCCTTATCAAAGTCAATGGCAAATTTTAATGTTGCTTCAAGTGGGTTTATGCTATCACTTATTTCATGTCCGTAAAGAGGCATATTAGCTTCAAATCTTAAAGTATCTCGACATCCTAATCCGCACAATGTAACCTCATTTGCAACAAATTCCTTAAACAATTTTAAAATGTCATTATTACTTCCATATATTTCAAAACCATCTTCACCAGTATAACCACTTCTAGAAATAATGAAGTCACTATTATTAATTTTTACTTTTCTAATATCAAACATCTGCATTTCACTCAAATCATAATTAGTTAATTTACTTAATTCCATATGAGCATTAGGTCCCTGCAAAGCTAATAATCCAATACTATCTGATAGATCAATTATATTGATATCAAAACCTTCTTTATGAGCTAATAACCATTCTAAGTCTTTATCTTTATTACTAGCATTAACGACCAACATCATATTGTTTTCACTAAATCGGTAGGTCATTAAATCATCTACAACAGTTCCATTAGGATATAGCATTAACCCATAGCTCATTCTCATATCTTCTTTAGACAGTTTACCCGTCATAATATAATCAATAAACTTAAATGCATCTGGTCCTTCGATTAATATTTCACCCATATGGGAAACATCAAACAAACCACAATTATTTCTAACAGCCAAATGTTCATTAACAAGCCCAGTATATTCTACCGGCATTAAAAACTGAGCATACTCAACCATTCTAGCATGATTATTTATATGCTCATCAAATAGGATAGTTTTTTTCATATTACCTCCCAAACAGGCTTATAATTGATAGCCTTTTCATATATTAATTATATCACGATTCGTATCTTTAAACAAGAAAAAAAGATATTTTGCTAATGCAAAATATCTAATATATTATTCTAGATTTTACTTGTCTCACAAATTCTTCAACATCTTTATTACTAGGTGGTATTACAACATCTAACTCATACTTCATATTCAGTTTTTCCCATTTAGAAATACCTAACTTATGATATGGAAGAACTGTAAAACTAGCACTTTTTAACTCGGATAAAATATTAGATATACCAATTATGTCTTCTTCTAAGTCGTTTAAACCTGGAAGTAAAACATAGGTAATAAAATACTCTTTCTTAAGTCCTTCTAGATGTCTTAAAAATAATAATGTATTCACAAGTTTAACACCGCTTATGTTTAGAGCTTTAGCGTCATTTACTCCCTTTAAGTCAACAATGAATAAATCAGTCAAACTGATAAGTTCTTGATATTTATCATCATTTTTAAATAACGACCCTTGTGTTTCAATACATGTGTGGACATTATGTTCTTTTAATTTCCTAAATAATTCAATAATAAAATCTATTTGTAATAGAGGTTCACCACCACTGATGGTTATACCCCCATTACTATAAAAACTTTTGTATTTCAGATAATCATTGACTACCTGATCGACAGTAATACTTTTATTTTCTCTAATAATAGTTGCATCGATATTATGACAAAACTTACATCGCATATTGCAACCTTGAAGAAACATCACATATCTAATCCCCGGACCATCTACTCCACTAAAGGTCTCAATAGAATGATAATTGCCGATCATAAGCTACTGTGAAAAGTTCTATTTATAACTTCTAATTGTTGAGGTTTAGTTAGTTTATGGAAGTTAACAGCATATCCAGAAATACGAATTGTAAGATTTGGATATTTTTCTTTGTTTTCCATTGCATCTAAAAGCATTTCACGGTTAAATACATTCACATTTAAATGATGTGCATTTTTATCAAAATACCCATCTAGTAAACCTACTAAATTCTCAACTTGATTAGATGTAGGACGCCCATTAATAAAGTTTGCATATTCAGTCCCTAGTGCCTCAGGAATTATAGAGAAAGTATTACTGATACCATCATTAGCATCAGAAAAATTAATTTTTGCAACACTTAATAATGATGCAAGTGCACCTTTATTATCGCGTCCATGCATTGGATTAGCACCAGGAGCAAATGGCTCCCCATATTTACGACCATCAGGAGTAGTTCCAGTTTTTTTACCATACACAACATTTGATGTGATTGTTAGAATTGATAAAGAGTGTTCAGAATTTCTATAAGTTGGATGCATTGAAATTTTCTTTTTAAATTCAGCAACTAAAGCTGTTGCAATATCATCTACACGATCATCATTATTACCATATTTAGGGAAATCGCCTTCAATTTCAAAATCAACAGTAATACCATTTTCATCTCTGATTGGTTTAACTTTAGCGTATTTAATTGCACTTAAACTATCAGCAACTACTGATAAACCAGCAATTCCGGTTGCAAAATTTCTCTTTACAGAATAATCATGTAAAGCCATTTGTAATCTTTCATATGCATATTTATCATGCATATAGTGAATAACATTTAATGTATTTATATATAATTTAGCCAACCAATCCATAACATACTCGAATTTACTTACAACTTCATTATAATCTAAATATTCATTATCAAGTTTTCCAACCCCACTTATAACATCAACGCCACTAACTTCATCTTTTCCATCATTAATCGCGTATAGTAATGCTTTTGCAAGGTTTGCTCTCGCACCAAAGAATTGCATTTCTTTACCAATTTCCATTGGTGAAACACAACAACTAATTGCATAATCATCACCATGATATTCTCTCATTATATCATCATTTTCATATTGTACACTTGAAGTATCAATACTTAATTTAGCACAGAAGTTTTTAAAACCAACAGGTAATTTACTACTCCATAGTATTGTCATATTAGGCTCTGCTGAAGGTCCTAAATTATATAAAGTGTTTAACATTCTAAATGAAGTTTTTGTAACAAGTGCTCTTCCATCAAGACCAATACCACCAATTGACTCGGTTACCCAATTAGGATCACCAGTAAATAAATCATTATATTCTGGTGTTCGTGCAAAACGAACCATTCTTAATTTTAACACCAATTGATCTATTAACTCTTGAGCTTCAACTTCATTTAATCTTCCCTCTTTTATATCTCTTTCAATATAAATATCAGTAAACAATGTGTCACGACCAAAACTCATCGCTGCTCCATTTTGTTCTTTTACAGAACCCAAATAAGCAAAATACATCCATTGGATAGCCTCTTGTGCATTATTTGCTGGTCTAGTTAAATCAAATCCATATTTATTTCCTAAAACAACTAAATCATTTAAAGCATTAATTTGTTCTTGAATTTCCTCGCGAGCACGAATATTCTCTTCTGACATAATAGATGAAAAAATGGTTTTCTCTTTTTTCTTTTCTTCAATCAAACGATTTATTCCATATAATGGTACTCGACGATAATCTCCAATAATACGTCCACGACCATATCCATCAGGTAGACCCGTAATGATTCCAGTTTTTCTAGCAAGTCTCATCTCTTTAGAATATACATCAAAGACTCCTTGATTATGAGTTTTACGATATTTTGTAAATATATCGATAAGCTCAGGGTTCACATCATAACCATATGCTGATGCTGCTTTAACTGCAACATTTATTCCTCCCATCGGGTGAAATGCTCTTTTCATTGGTTTATCAGTTTGTAACCCAACAATTAATTCATTGTCTTTATCTAGATAACTAGCATCATAACTTGATATTTGGGAAACGACCTCTGTTTCCATATCAACAACCCCGTTATTGTTATCCTCTTGTTTTAATAAATCCAAGAATTTATCTAATAATATTTTTGTTCTATTTGTTGGACCAACTAAAAATGATCCATCATCTAGATATTCTGTATAATTCTGTTGGATAAAATCTCTTACATCAATTGATGTTTGCCATTTACCAACTTTAAAACTCTTCCAAGCTTCCATAGTATTCTCCCTTTCTTGTTACATTACCCATATATAATTATAGCATATCAAAAACTTTTGATATGCTTGTAATCGTTATCAATAAAACATTTTCATAATTATTCATATATAGTGATTACTTCTATTTTAGCTACCTTTTTAATAGTCTCATGAATCGAACAATTTTCAGAAGCAAGAATTACTGCTTTATCAAACTTACTTTGATTATCTACACCCCATACTCTTAGTTCCATTTTTACATTTTCTAAAGTTGTTGGGCTTTCTTCTCTTTTATTTCCATTTAATTCTAATGTTGCTTTATTAAATGTCAATCTCATTTTTTCAGCAATACTTACTAAAGTAGCGTAAAAACAAGACCCTAATGCTCCAAGTAATAAATTGTATGGTTGGATATCATTTTTACCAACTTTAATATCTCCTCTTGGGGTGTGCATCGTCCCATTAAAACTATTATCCCAATTAAAAGTTATTTTATCTAAAGCCATTATTTACCTCCTAAATTTACTATATTCAACAAATTCTTATGATTAATATAGTTATCTAAATTATTAATTAAAAACTCCATTAAACGATCCATTGTATAAGGACTAGAAAATGAATTGTGCGGACTTAAATATACATTATCCAATGTCCATAAAGCTGAATCTTGAGGAAGTGGTTCCGGATAAACTACATCAAGAGCTGCTCCTCTTATATAATGATTCTCTAAAGCATATATTAAATCATCCTGTTTTACAACCTCACCACGAGCTATATTAATTAGTAAAGCTGACTTTTTCATTATTCTAATTTTATTTAAATTAATCATATGATAGCTTTCATCAGTTAACGGTAGTGCTAATATAACATAATCGCTTAATTTTAAAAGTTCGTTTAATCCATCATTACCAAAGTAAATCTTATCAAAAAATTCTTCATTTTTATCTTGTCTTCTGTAGCCAATGATGTTTACATTAAAAGCTTTTAATCTCTTTGCGATTTCTTTACCAATTGATCCAACTCCAACAATACCAACAGTTGAGTTAGTTAGTTCGTATTCACTATTCAACCAACCCCATGTCTTTGTTTTCATTGCTTCTAAATACTTAGGAATATTTCTGTTAAACGCAAGTATTTTAGCAATTACATCCTCAGCAATAGGAATACTATATATATCTTTACCATTACATAATACTATATTTCTGCTTTTTAAATATTCCAAATCAATTGTATTATATCCTGCTGTAAAAACTTGAATCCAGGATAGATTAGGGTATTTATCGATATTTTCCTTTATTACATCTTTAGGATAGACCATAATGCCATCAGCATCATAACTGTCTTCAACTTTATCAGTAATAATAATATCCTTAAAATTGTCTTTAATTTTATTATAACGATTTTTAAGTACGCTACTATCAATATAAATCTTCATAATCTCATCCTCCACTTAATTATTTATATTATACATTAAAATGGTTTTTATTTCCACAAATGTTATAAAAAATAAACACATTAGTGTTTATTATTTTTACTACCTAAATCATAAATATTATCAGCTTTAATTGTGAACATAAACCCAGCTCCAGGATGTGGTATATCTTTTAATACCTCTTGAACTGTGCAAATTGCACTATTTAATAACTCTTCTTTTAGCACTGTAAATATTGTATTATTGTATGGATGTGCTCCATCAGCAAACATCTTAAATGCACCAAATAATGGGATATTCTCCATTTGACCATGAACTATTGCCCCAGCCATACCTTTACTATCTAATATTGTTGCTCCTCTAACACCAACTTTTACAAGTTTTGCTAAAACATCATCCAAATAATCAATTTTATTTAAAACTATAAATAATACGTACATTAATTAACCTCCATTAATTTATCTAAACCATTAATTTCGCCAGCTTTACTAATTGCTATCTTAGCAAATATCGGTCCGGTAACTTCATACACTAATACTCCAAACATAACAACTGTTGTAATAGCAACTGCATAATCTGGAAGTTGTTGTCTAACTAATACCGATAATCCAATTGATATACCCCCTTGTGGTAAAAGAGCAAATCCTAAATACTTAACAACCTGTTTTGGTGCTTTAGCGGCCTTAGAACCAATCATTGCACCAATGTACTTACCAAGTCCCCTAGCAAAAATATAAGCTACACCTACAAACCCAATTGAAAGTAAAATATCTAACTCGAGACTGGCTCCTGCTAATGTAAAGAATAATACATAGAAAGGGTTAATAAAATTACTTACTGATGTATATACTCTTTGTGAATTTTGCAAAGTATTCACTAATACCGTTCCTACTACTATATTTGATAATAGTGGTGAAAAACCAAGCAATGTACTAAGCCCAGCTGTAATACCGATTGCTGCAAGAGCAATTACTTGGACCTCATCATGATTCTTTGCTCGTTTTGAAAAGTAAGACAGGATAAAACCAAGTCCTAATCCAAGACCAATAGATCCCAGTATTTCAATAAACGGCATTGCTATCATTTTTATAACTGATATTTCTTCTACATTAATTGATAACTTGGCAACCGCCATCGCAATACCAAAGAAAATAATTCCAAATACGTCATCTAAAGCCACAACTGGAAGAACAGTCTTAGTCAGTGGCCCATGGGCACGAAATTGTCTAATAACCAGAAGCGTTGCTGCTGGAGCTGTAGCTGCCGACATTGAAGCTAATACAATACTAAAAACAAATGATTGGTTTAGTAAGAAGTACATTATTCCAAAAACTAAGAATACTGCCCCTATTACCTCAGCAAGTGTAATTATCACAACTGCCTTACCAACTTTTTTCATTTCTTTAATAAGAAACTCACTACCAATACTAAAAGCAATTACTGATAATGCAAGTTCACTAATAATAGAAAATGAATTATTGTCAGCAATTGTTACAAAATTAGTGATTGAGGGACCAAGTAGTAAGCCAAACACTAAATAGCCTGATACATTAGGCAACTTAAACACTTTAGCAACTTTCCCACCAATAATACCCACAAGTAAAATAATACTAATCTTTAATATAACATTCAACTTTTAAACCTCCTCACCAAATAAATAGATAAGTCGGCGCTAATAAAAAGCGCACAACTTAACTCTAAAAAGAGCGTGTTATACGCTTGGTAACTCCTATGAGGTTAGCTGACGGGTTAGGGAAGCCAAGTTTCCCTTCTAAAATTAGATTAACCCCAATAAATGGTTCCCCCACTCTCTTTGATTCGGAGACTGCTAAATATATGATACTATATAAATAGTAGATTGTAAAGACAATTAGTTAGAACCTCTGCTTGTATTCACAATGAATACATAAGTCTTCTAAAGCATGACGATTTGAAAAACCATTTAAAATACTAGTAGCTCTTGATGAAGAAATAATACTATCTAAATTACTGGTAAATATGTTACCAAGAACCATCTCTCCATTTGCATCTAAACAGCATGGAACAACATCACCATTAACTAAAATACCGATCTGATCTCTTAATCCATAACAAAAACCATTTGGTAAGTTTATATCATTATTAACATCGGGCCAAGAAAATTCATGCTCCTGATTTAAATATAAATTTTCTCTAATCTTTAAACTAGGTTTTTGTAAATCTGAGTCATTAATCCCAAATTTATCTTTCAAATAACTAATAACTAATGTATTTTTTGTAACACCATTTTGTAAATTCCAAAATCTTAAAGAATGAATTATATTTTTATTAGTCTCTATAAACATCATTATACTATCCATGTATTGCTTGATATCAGTAATATCATTTTCTTCTAAACTATGAAGAGAATAATTTATTTGTCTTAAAGAACTATGATTGTTAATAATATCCTTCTTATCATTGATTAAAGTAGCATTTGTTGTTAAGTTAACCATGATATTATTCTCACTACATACATCTAAAATTTCTTTTAGTTCTGGATGTATTAATGGTTCTCCTCGTAAATGCAAGTATACTAAATTAGTATAGCCATTTACTTTGCTGATAACTTCAGAAAAATTAGATGAACTCATGAATTCTTTGGTTCTTCTTGTTGGAGGACAAAATCTACAATGCAAATTACATATATTAGTTATCTCAATATATACTTTTTTAAATCTCTTCTTCATCGTCAACTTCAACTACTCCAGAAGGCTCACCAAATTTAAAATTCAAAACAACTTCCTCACTTACAAGATTGATGTATGTTACACTATTACTATCTTTATTACAAGAAATAATGTATTTTCCATCCTTAGATAAAATCATATGTCTTGGATGTTTCCCACCACATGAGAAACTATTTATGTATTTTAATTCAAAGTTATCCAAAACTTCAAACTTAGCAATAGAATCTTCTCCACGATTAGATACGTATAAAAACTTCTTATCTAAAGATAATATTAAAGTTGCTCCATTACTAACCCCTTTAAAGTTAGGTACTGTTGAAAGGGATTGGATAATTTTCTTTTCTTTTCGATTAATTACAAATACTTCATTTGAATATTCAGTTACTACATATATGTAACCATCATAATATAGTCCATGCCTTGGTCCACTTCCTTCAGGAAGGGCCATTACGTCTTTATATCTTAATCTTTCATTTTTATACTCATAAAAATAAATGGCATCTAAAGAAATATTAACAACAGCAATCTCATCCTCATTTTCATTAAGAATAATTTGATGCGGTCTACTTAATCTTTCGTCATTAATTTGTTTTTGAAAATTAATAACTTCCTTAAACTGTCCATTTTCTACCCTAACCGCAATTAAGGTCCCTTCAGAATAACTAACCCCAAATAATATCTTGTGCTTAGTCGAATATGATATATGTGTTAAATTCCCAATCGGAACTTCCTTTTTATCAATAACTTCAAGTTTATCACCAACAATATTATAGCTATAAATTGTGGTTTGATGACCTTTTTCATAAGTAAAATAATAACCATCTCCATATATAATAAAAGTAGGTGATGATATATTAGTATGATCTAACTTTCGATGCTTCATGTTTGGACTAACATTATATAAGCCCATTGTTTCTCCATATTTTAAATAGCCTGACACGATTAATTTCATAATAACACCTCATTAATCATTATATCATTTTTCACTATAAAAGTAAATAAATAAAGGCTCCCATTACAGGAGCCTTTTGTATTAAGCAAACAAAGATTCTTTCTTGCTTGGTGAAAAATCAATTTGGTATAATTCTACACTTTCAAGTGTATACTCAAGCATTATTTTAGCACTTGGTTTGTATGAATCATAATTAGTAACTACTTGTCCATAAATCTCACTCACTAGTTCCGGATGATCAATAAATGGATTACGATTATTTTGTTTATTAAATAATACATTATTTCTATTCATCTCAAAATCATCTACTGGATCAGAATTATGCCATTGTATGAATGTTGAAAGATTACCAATTCCAGAATTTATAGAAAGACCCCATCTTATATTCATATAAAATACAATTCTTGCAATATCGCCCTTATCATATTCTCCAGGGAACCATCCACCAGATACACTACCAAATGTTCCAGAACCTGCTAAGAATGGTAAGTTACCTCTTGAAGAGTTAATACTTTGATTTGCTGGTTTTAG
>JBAYTC010000036.1:0-11420 GCA_041675825.1 Bacilli bacterium
ACTGATTTTGAGAATTTTTCAGTATTCAAACCAAATGATTTACATTTAGTTAATGTTAATGCGATGCTTGATCAATTATTAGCTTGGAGTACTGCTTTAAGAACAGTTAGAGTAAAATAAATATTCAAAACCATTGATATCCATCAATGGTTTTTTTATGAAAACGTATTAAAACATAATTAAACTTGCATTATATTAATTTACGTAGTATAATAACGTAACAAAAAAAGAATTTTTAGATAGAGGTAGCGATGTAAATGAGTACTTTGAGGAGCAGGCATGCTTTGATTCAAAGGAAAGGTAGCCATCGCCGAATATTATATTCAGGCATGAATTTAATATGGGGTTATATGGAAAACATATAACACTCCTACTTAGTAATAAGTAGAGGCGCTTTTCTAGATTATCCTTGTTTCTATAGGATTATCATATTAAGCGTCTAGGACGCTTTTTTTGTATTCTATAGGAGGAAAGTATGAAAAAATTATTGTTTATGGTTTTATTTCTTTTAACCATTCTGGTAGGATGTGCTAGCGAAAAAGAAATTAATTTTGAGGATGGTAAATTAATAGTTGGATTAGAAGCTGCATATTCGCCATTTAACTGGTTGGAAAATGAAGCTACTGAATCGAATCACCCACTTGATGGGATGAATGCTTTTGTTGAAGGTTATGATGTTCAGATGGCAAAATTAATTGCAGAAGAGTTAGGTTTAGAATTAGTAATCAAAAGAGTTGAATGGAAAGGTATAATTACAGCTTTAAAAACTGGTATGATTGATTTAATCATTGCTGGTATGAGTCCAACAGAAGAAAGATTGGAATCAATTAATTTTTCTAACTCGTATTATGAATCAGATCATGTTGTTATAGTTAGAAAAGATAGCATTTATGCAAGTGCTACAAGTATTGAAGATTTTACTAATGCAAAAGTAATTGGTCAAAAAAATACTATTTATGATGATTTAGCAGTTCAAATAGTAGAAGCAAATACTGGATCAGTTCACCAAACTGCACTGGATACAGTTCCTAGAATTGTTAATTCTATAAATACTGGAGTTAGTGATATAACTGTTGTTGAGAAGCCAGTTGCAATAAGTATTGTAAATAATAATGAAAATTTAATGTATATTGACCTTACAAGTGATTTTGTTTTAGATGAAAGTGATAGGGTTGTTTCTATTGGTATTAGAAAAGTTGATTCTATACTATTAGAAAGAGTTAATGTTGCATTAGGTAACATTAGTCTTGAGACTAGAGAAAATATAATGTTAAGTATGTTAGAAGTAGCTCCTGGAGATGAATAATGATTAATAAAATAATAATGATAATAAGAGAGTTTTGGCCTCAGTTTGTAGAAGGATTAAAAGTTACTGTCTTATTAGCATTAATAGGAACAATTATAGGTTTAATAATCGCGTTAATTTTTAGTGCATTAAGAGTTGTAAAAATTAACAAAAATGATAAAATCCATATTAAAATATTAAAGAATATTGGCCTACTATTTGTTAAAACATATGTAACAATATTTAGAGGAACACCAATGATTGTTCAAGCAGTAATATTTTATTATTCATTCTACCAAGCAGGTATTAAGTGGAGTGCTTTTGCAGCAGGTTTATTTACGATTTCTTTAAATACGGCAGCATATTTAACTGAAGTATTAAGAGGTGGTATTGAATCTGTAGATAAAGGGCAAACTGAGGCAGCCAGAAGTATTGGATTGTCTTCTTCCAAAACTTTTCTATATATAATATTTCCTCAGGCCTTAAAAAATTCTTTTGCATCAATAGGCAATGAATTAATTGTAAATATTAAGGATTCTGCAGTCTTGAGTGTTATTTCTGTAATAGATGTGTTTAGTGTTGCTGATAGTGCAGCAGGAAAGTATTTTTTATTTATTGAGGCGATGTTAGTAGCAGCAGGAATATATTTAGTGTTGACATATTCGACTGCTAAGATTTTACAGCTAATAGAGAGAAAACTTGGAGTAGAAACTAAAGAAATGGTCAGTTCAAATTAGGTGAAAAAAATGATAAAAATAAATGGGTTAAAGAAATCATTTAATAATAATCAAGTATTAAAAGGAATTGATCTAATCTTCAATGAAAAAGAAGTTGTTTCAATAATTGGAGAAAGTGGAAGCGGTAAATCAACTTTACTTAGATGTATTAATTTATTAGAAAACTACGATGAAGGAAAAATAATGTTTTTGGGAAAAGATATTAAAGATTATGATATCAATAATTTGAGAAGTAATGTTGGTATGGTTTTCCAGCAATTCAACCTTTTTAATAATTTGAATGTGATTGGAAATTGCACAATCGGTTTAATAAAAGTCCAAAAATTATCTAAAAAAGAAGCCGAGATAAAAGCAATCGAAAAATTAAATTTAGTTGGAATGGGTGAATTCTTATATCATAATGTTAATAGTCTTAGTGGTGGTCAAAAACAGCGTGTTGCAATTGCAAGAGCTTTGTGTTTAGAACCAAAAGTTATTTTGTTTGATGAACCTACGAGTGCTCTTGATCCTAAAAATGTAAATGAAGTATTAAATGTAATTAGGAATTTAGCAAAAAGTGGCATTACAATGATTATTGTTACTCATGAAATGAAGTTTGCACGTGAAATTAGCGATAGAATTATATATGTAGATAAGGGAATCATTGAAATAGATGATACTCCAGAAGCAGTTTTTTCTAATACAGAAAATGAATCGATTAAATCGTTTTTACAATATAGTTAAAAATTAAGAGAGTTGAAAAAAACTCTCTTTTTTTATAAAGAGAGTTGTTCATTATTAATTAAAGAATTTTCCAAATAGACTTCCTAGTTCAACAATTGCTGGTCCAATTATTAGTGACATTATCGCCATTAGTTTGATTAGAATATCCATAGCTGGTCCTGCAGTATCTTTGAATGGGTCACCTACAGTGTCTCCAGTTACAGCAGCTTTGTGAGCTTCTGAACCTTTACCACCTAAATTTCCTTCTTCAATATACTTTTTAGCATTATCCCAAGCACCACCAGAATTAGCCATAAATATTGCCATCATAGATCCTGATGCAAGTGAACCCACAAGTAATCCTCCTAGAGCTGCAGCACCAAACCCGAACCCAACAACTATTGGAGTAAAAACTGCAATCAATCCAGGAATAACCATTTCTTTTAGTGCTGCACTTGTAGATATATCTACACATTTTGCATAGTCTGGAAGAGATGTTCCTTCCATAATTCCAGAATCTGATGCAAATTGACGTCTAACTTCTTCAATCATCTTATTAGCAGCTTTACCTACTGAGTTGATCGTAAGAGATGTGAACAAGAATGGTAGCATTGCTCCTATTAATAGACCCATTATAACAATTGGTTGTAATACATTTATATCCTCATCTAATCCTGAAGCATGAGCATATGCCATAAATAATGCAAGAGAAGTAAGAGTTGCTGAACCTATACAAAATCCTTTTCCAATGGCAGCAGTTGTATTACCAACTGAATCTAATTTATCAGTTATTTTTCTGACTTTTTTATCAAGTTTAGCCATTTCAGCAATTCCACCAGCATTATCTGATATCGGGCCATAGGCATCTACAGAAACAGTTATACCTACTGTTGATAACATACCTACTGCTGATAATGCAATACCATAAACTCCTCCAAGAAGATATGCTACTCCAATACCTGAAGCTAAGACAATCATGGTTAGAGCAGTTGATTTCATACCAACAGCATACCCGGCAATTACGTTTGTTGCATGACCAGTTTTAGATTGTTCTGCTACTTTATGGACATGCTTTGATTTATCTGAAGTATATATTTCAGCTATCATACCAAGTAGGATACCGACTACTAAACCAGTTACTATAGTGAAAAATGGTTTAATAGAATCTAATACTAATAGACTAATAACTAAAGATGAAGCTGCAACAAATATTGCTGCAACGTATGTTGCAATGCTTAAAGTAAGTTGAGGGTCTTTCCACTCTCTCATTCTAATAAACATTACACTAAACAATGCTGCAAACACTCCTGAACCAGCAACTAATAATGGGAATAGTATTGCATTGTTAGTTTCAAAAATTCCTGAGGCAAAAGTAGCAAGAGTAATAGCTGAAATAATTGAACCTGCATACGATTCTAGTAAATCAGAACCCATTCCAGCGATATCCCCAACATTGTCTCCAACATTATCAGCAATAACAGCAGGATTTCTTGGGTCATCTTCTGGAATTCCAGCTTCGACTTTTCCAACTAAATCGGCACCAACATCGGCAGCTTTTGTAAATATACCACCACCAACACGTGCAAATAAAGCAACTAATGATGCACCAAGTCCATATCCAGCGACGATTTGACCCGCAGTAACTAAACTACCAGTAAAATGATAAAATACTATAAGAGAAGTTGTAAGACCCAATAAAGATAATCCAACAACACTAAGCCCTAATACAGATCCACCACTAAACGCCATTTTTAAAGCTTTACTCATTCCATGAGTATTAGCAGAAGAGGCGGTTAGAGCATTTGCTTTAGTACCAGCAGCCATCCCGGCAATTCCTGCTAAACCAGAAAACAGTGCTCCAAGCACAAAACATAATGCCGATTTCCATCCAACACCTTCAGCACTCTCTAGTGCTGGAATAAATCCTAGTAATGTTAGAACAATTCCGACTCCAATAGCGAACATCGCTATAATTTTATATTCTCTTTTTAAGAATGTAACTGTTCCTATACGTATATATGAGGAAATTTCCTCTATCTTGTTATGGTTAGCTTTCATTTTGTTAAGTCTAGCCAGTAATACCATTGCATATGCTAATACAATGATAGTTGCAAATATAACCAATAGTAATAATACAGCATCGCTCTTATTCATTTGTAATTTCCTCCTTGAAAATGAATTTTAGAATTTATATATTATTTTTGATAGGCAATCTTGCCATTTACAATAACTATTTCTGGTTTTGTTAGATAGTGCAAAGGATGTCCGTCCCAGATTACGATATCAGCATCTTTTCCTGATTCGATGCTTCCAACTCTATTTTCGATACCATTTACAATTGCAGCATTAATTGTAACAGCTTTTAAGGCGTCTAATTCATTAAGTCCAGCTCTTACAAATAATCCTAATTGTGTTAAGGCATATTGGCTTTCAATAACCGGATGATCGGTCATAATAGCAAATAAAACATCATTATCTTTTAATATTTTAGCCGATTCAAATGATTTGTTTCTTAATTCATATTTTGACTTAGAACCAAATGTTGGCCCCAATATTACTTTTTGATTATTTTTTCTTAGTATTTCGGGAATTAAGTGTCCCTCCGTTGCATGTTCTATAGTTGCATTAAGATTAAATTCATTAATTATTCTTAAGGCAGTTTGAATATCATCTTGTTGATGAGCATGAATTTTAACTAAAAATCCGTCAAATACTCTCATCAAAGATTCCCATTTCATGTTGAATTCAAAGCTTTTGTTAGATTTATCTTCACTATTTAAGTAAGCAAGTTTCTTTTCACGATAGTCACGTGCTTTAATAAGACTTTCTCTAATTAGTGCAGCAGAAGACATTCTAGTTGTAGGGGCTTGATTTTTCGCTCCATATACTCTTTTAGGGTTTTCACCAAGAGCCATCTTGATACATGATTCTTCAACGAGAACCATATCATCAAAATCCTTACCGAATGTTTTTAGTATTGAAAATACTCCTCCTATTACATTTGCACTTCCAGGTCCAGTTACAACAGTAGTAACACCAGCTTTTAAAGAATCCATGAAAGCTGTATCTTGATATTTTATTGCATCAATTGCTCTAAGTTCAGGATATACAGGATTTGTCATTTCATTGACATCTCTTCCTTCTGAACCTATAGCCTCCTCCATCATGCCAATATGACAATGTGGATCAATTAATCCCGGTGTAAGCGTTTTCCCTTTTGCATCAATAATTTTAGCATGTGGAAAATCTGATTCATTAATTTTCCCAACAGAAACAATTTTAGTTTCATCAATACCTACGTCTGTTTCTACATAGTTAATGTCATTCATTCCTATGACATAAGCGTTTTTAATAATGATCATTATAAACCTTCTTTCTATTTTGACGCTATTGAATATATTATAACATAATTCATTTTTTAATAAAAGGGTTTTTCAGCAAGTTTTTTCTTATTTATTAAAGAAAATTCTAATTAAATTTGAAAATAATTATACAAGATATATAATTAATATATTAATTATGATATAATATATATAAGATATCGTTATAATATATTATTTCATTAAGGAGGACTATATGTTTACTGGATTTGTTTTACCTAGTGCTGAGGAATTAGTACTATATTTTAATATCGGAGCTTTAGTTTTTGTCCTGTTTTTTGCTTTAATAGGATATTTTAGAGGTTTCAAAAAGACTTTATTTTATTTTGTTGCAACTGTTATCATTTTTGTAGGTGGATGGTTTATAAAAGATATAGTAGTTAATTTTATACGATCATATAATCTGTCCAGTTTTAATCTTACAATAGCTGATGTACAACTACAAAGTTTAAACCAATTTATTCCTGACTTTATTGTAAGTATGTTCCCACAAATAGGGGATGCTATGACAGAAGAAACAATGATTAAAGAGTTAGTATTTGGTTTAACAAATATGTTTCTAAGGATAGTTTTTATTATCATATTAATCATTTTTGCATTCACGGTATTTAAACTTTTAGTTGATGTATTATGGTTGATTTTCAAACCGAAAAGAAAAAAGGGAGTCAAGAAAAGAAAAAAATCTCTTGGAAACAGAATGGGAGGAGCTGGCCTTAATGCATTAAAAGGAGCTTTCTATTTACTGTTAATATTGTTTCCAATTGGAGGAATCGTTTCAATTGCTAATTCTATCGGTCAAATTGCAAGCGATGTTGAGAACCAAAATACAAATTATAATTTGATATTTGTTGGAGATTCAGCAACTTTGGTTGCAACAGATACAAATTCAGAGCCTAGTTTAGGTGATTTTGATAGTATTTTAGAATTGCTGGGAGTATATACAAAATCCGCACCAGGTAAAATATTTGGTACGGTAAAAGCAGATACCTATTTATTTGACAGTTTGTTTTCTTTTGAAGTAAATAAAACAAACATCAAATTAAGAGAAGAACTTGAGCTAGTTGCTAAAGCTTTTGCTAGATCTGAATCTTTGCGAGAAAACGGATTTTCTTTAGAAAATTTGATGAATGAAGATACAGATACTTTAAAATTAATTGTTGATGACTTATCAAGTTTAAAACTTATTAAAGTAGCCATTCCAATGGCCATAGAAGCAGCTTTATATCTTGAAGATGAAGAGGGCAATAATTTAGTAAGTATTCCTGATGGAATAGACTTAGATATTGATAGTATTATGGAAATTGATTTTGCTGGAGACATAAAGAAACTTGGATATGCTTTTGTTGATTTTACAACATTACTTCCAGGTGAAGGTGAAGAACTTAATTATTTAGATTTGGATCCCGATACGGTTTCTAGTGTTTTAGAAAGTATTGGGTCAACTGATATAGTTGATACATTATTACCAATAGCAATATCATATATTACAACAATGGAAAGCGTACAGGAATCTTTAGATCAATTAGGTTTCACAATTGATGATTTTGGCTTAGACGAGATTGATGACTGGAGTAATGAATTTACTCAATTTGGCCAAATTTATCGTGCGGTTTCCGATCTTCAAATAAAGAAGTTTGACGAATCTGAGACATTTGAGTATGTAACTGAGGACAAAGTTGATGCTTTAAGTGAGGCGATGTTTGAATCTGTTTTGATATCAAACTCAGTTCCAGTTTTAGTTAATGTCATGAGCAAAAGCATTATTACTGAAGAATATCAAGATATGATAACAGTTGATCCTGACATTTGGGATGATGTAGAGTTTAGTGCTTTAGTTAATGCAGCAGTGACAATATTGAAATCAGGTATTGTTACTGATGGAGAAGAAGCATTTAAAACTATGTCTAGTGATACTATTGATGATCTAGCTAAATATCTTTCAAGATCAAGATTTATAACTGGAAATTTAAATACTATTACTGAATCACTAATTGGAGATATGGGTTTCTTTTCTGAGGATTCTGAATTTGCGACACTTGAACAAGATGAATGGACACAACTTGAATTATCTTCTTTATTTAAAGCAGTAAGATTCATACTTGTTGAAGGTACAGACAACTTAACTAATTTAGAAGATGATAAAATCATCGAAATATCTACTTATTTAGGTAGTTCTAAATTTATTACAAGAAATATTAATAGTGTTATAGATAGTGCGCTTGAAAGTATTGATTTAGGGACTGATATTGAATTTGGTGAATTTAAAGATATGGAAGATAATGAAGTGGCTAGCAATGAACTATATTATCTATTCAAATCAGCTAAAATTATCACAGATAAAGGAAGCGATGTTAATGCTTTCCTAGATTTAAATGATGATGAATTAGATATATTTTTGAATTCAAGTTTTATAAGTGGCACATTAGTTAATGTGCTTAAGGCATACTCAAAACCAGGAGAACAGTTGGAGTTCTTAGTTGGTGTTGATGATGAGAATGTTTCATGGTATGATAGCGACAGCGAAGAAACAACATATACTTTAAATGGAAATATTTTAACTATAACTCCTGTAGAAGGAGCTACTAAATATAATATTTACGGAGATGGTGTAAAGCTTGGAGCTACAAGAAGTTTGACTTTTGAATTAACACCGCCATTACCAACAGAAATTGTCGTTGAAGCGTTTATTGAAGGCGAACTTCGAAGAATGTTTATTGCAATTGGTTCACTTTCATCATCATTATCTGATGGAGGATCATTCTCTACCGATACGATTACAAATCTAACAGATGAAGAAATAGATAATATTATGATATCAGATATTTTGGTTTTATCGATAATTGGTGAAATCGAAAAAATGGCTAATGAAGATGAACCATTTATAGTTATTCCGGATGGAAACTTAAAATCCACTGACCAAGAGATTAAACTTGCGGCATGGAAAAATAAAGTGGATGATAATGTTGTTAAAGATGGAGAACTATCAAAGATATTTAAAGGTCTAAGAATATTCTTGGCAGGTAGCGATATAGATAACTTTGATATTCAAAATGTAACCAACATGCCAGATGAAGATATTATCGAAGTATTAAAATCAGAAATAATAAGTGAATCTATAATAGTTCAAATAGAAAAAGAAGCTGATAAGGATGAGGCTATTGTTGTTATTCCTGAAGGTGAGGATTTAGGAAAAAACGATCCAAGAACAGAATGGTTGAATTCATATACTTATGTAGGAGCTGACTTAGTCTTAGATGAAGTTGGTGAGTTATATCATATACTAAGAGCGTTGAGAGTCTTAGTTGGTGGTGGATCAATTGATGATATCGATGTTAACAATATTTTAGAAGAAGAAAATCGTGAAATAGTTCTTACCAGCAAAGTAATGGAAATGACTATTATTAATAAAATTATTGAAACTGCTGATGAGGATGATGCTGTTATTACAATTCCTTATAATATAAGAAACAGTTCTAACTTCATGGCATGGAAAAAGGTTGACGGGCAAGGAGAAGGCGAACTAAGAAAAGTACTAAACAGTTTAAGCTATTTAATGGATGATGGTGAGAGCATAACTGACTTCAACTTTGATCTTTCCAAGGTTTTAGATAATAAAGATGAGATATTGAAGTCGGAAATATTTATTGAGACAATAATCAGTAAAATTTCTGAACAATCAGAAATTAATATTCCTGTTGGTGCTGAATATGGTCTAAATGATGTTGAAGATAGATCAGCTTGGCAAAATATTTATGATTTAGATATTAACAATAATTATAAATATGATGAGCAAGATAAGGTTATAGTTACTTCATATGGTGAAGTGAATAGTATTCTAGAAGCTGTGGATATTATTATTGAACCTGATCCAATTACAGGAGAGAAAAGTTTTGATAATATTACTTTTAATATTAGTGTAGCATTTGAAGCAAACAATCAAGAAGTAATTTTATCTTCACTAGTTATATCAGAAACTATTCTCCAAAAAGTATTTGATGAGGAAATTAATGGTACAGTAACTATACCATCGGCATTATACTTGAATACAAGAGATGATACATCACGTGATAAATGGTTTAGTGACTATAATAATGGTAGTCTTGTTGAAAAGAATGAACTAGCCCATTTATTAGATGCAGTTAATATTATTACTGATGGTGGAGACTTTGAGGGTATGACTTTCGATATTAGTAAAGTTTATGGTGCTAATCAAGAACTTGTATTAAAATCAAAAGTAATTTCTGAAACAATTGTAAAGAAAGTATTTGATGAGAGTTTAAATGGAGATGTTGTTATTCCATCAGATATTTATTTGAATCAAGAGCTTGATGAAAATAGAGATAAATGGTACAACTCTTATAATGGTGATCTATTACTTGGAAAAGGTGAAATAGCTCATTTAATCGATGCTGTAAATATTCTTACTGGTGGCGAAACTTTCGAAGGACTGAACTTTGATTTATCACAAGCATTTGATGAGGTAAATCAACCTATAATTCTACAATCTAAAGTTATATCTGAAACAATTGTTAAGAAGATTTTTGATGAGTCTACAACAGGAAATGTAAAAGTGCCTTCAGTTTTATATGTTAATGAATTAGTTGATCCAAATCGTGATAAATGGTTTAATGATTATAATGGTGATGTTCTAACTTATAAAGGAGAAATAGCATATTTATTGGATGCTGTAGATATTCTTACTGATGGTGATACTTTCGAAGGTATGAACTTTGATTTATCACAAGCATTTGATGAAGAAAAGCAACCGCAGATTTTAATGTCTAAGGTAATTTCTGAGACGATTGTTAAGAAAGTATTTGAAGAAAGCAATTCAGGCGAAATAAAAGTACCTTCTGATATTTATGTGAACGCAGAATCTGATCAGAGCCGTGATAAATGGTTTAATGAATATAATGGAGATGTCCTTACTTATAAAGGAGAAATTGCATATTTATTAGATGCTGTAGATATTCTTACTGGTGGGGATACTTTCGAAGGTATGAACTTTGATTTATCACAAGCATTTGATGAGGTAAATCAACCGAAGATTTTAATGTCAAAGGTAATTTCTGAGACTATTGTAAAGAAAGTATTTGAAGAAAGTAATTCAGGCGAAATAAAAGTACCTTCTGATATTTATGTGAATATAGAGTCAGATCCGAATCGTGATAAATGGTTTAATGATTATAATGGAGATGTCCTTACTTATAAAGGAGAAATAGCATATTTATTAGATGCTGTAAATATTCTAACAAATGGTGAGGATTTTGCTGGAATGACATTTGATTTATCACAAGCATTTGATGAAGAAAATCA
>JBAYTC010000037.1:0-10990 GCA_041675825.1 Bacilli bacterium
CTAGTTTTTCCATTTGAGAAAATTGTAAAGAACTAATTGATATTCTTCAGCAATTCCAGTAAATTCATCAGCACGTTTTTTAAGAATTTGTCGAGTAGGTTAGATGAAAATTACTCATCTATATTATTTTTAATGGAAGTTTATCCCCTGGTAATAATTTTTTTTCTTCATTTCTTTATCTATTTCATTCATAACTACTAGTTTTTTTAAACTCCAAATTGGGGCTATCAAATCCTCCCTTGGTGCATCACCATTAACTCGATGAACTACTACCGTATCTTTTAAAATAGATAATTGATCAGATACTATATCAACATATTCTTTTAGAGTTAATAATGGGAATGGATTATTTTGGTAAATATTTCCTAATATAGTATTTTTAGTGATGTAAAGCGAATGAATTTTTATTCCTTGAATATCTAGTTTGTTTAAATGGTTAACCGTTTCTAACATCATAGATTTTGTTTCATTTGGAAAGCCATTTATTATATGGGCAATTACGTGAATATTACGTTGTCTTAAGTTTTTTACTGCTTCATCAAACTGATTTACACTGTATCCAACATTCATAAAATCTAAAGTTTTTTGATGAATTGATTGTAAGCCTAATTCTACCCATACAGGAATTCTATTGTTTAGTTCTTCTAGATAATCATATATTTCATTACTTATGCTATCACATCTTGTTGCAATACTTATTGCAACAATATTACTATGTAGTTTTATTGCTTTTTCAAACAAACTTTTAATTTTGTCTAAAGAACCATATGTATTAGTGTTTGCTTGAAAATAAACAATGTATAATGCGTTTGGCCATTTTTGATGTATTATGTTTGAAACAGAGTTGAATTGATTTTCTAATGTATCTTCTTTATTACCTGCGAAATCACCACTCCCTTTTTCTGAACAAAATAAGCATCCATGTTTTTGAATGGAGCCATCTCTATTTGGACAATCAAAATCTCCATTTAATGCAACTTTGAAGACTTTTGATTTATATTCTTGCTTAAGGTATTGGTCTAAGGTATAATAACTGTGTTGTTTTGTAAATTTCATTTAAATCACCTAATTAAAGTATACTATAAATTGCAATAAAGGCAACAATAAAGTATATTAGCTTAATTAAGGTATTTTTAAATTATATGCAGTATAATATATATGTGAGGTAATTTATAATGAGTGTAAGAATTATTGTTGATAGTACATTTAATTTGGAAAAAAAATTTATTGAAGAAAATAATATTTTAGTTATTCCACTAAATGTAATAATTGACGGACAAAGTTTTCGTGATGGAATTGATGTTAGCTTTATGGAGGTTTTAGATAAAGCTGATCAAGGATCAACTGTTTCAACAAGTCAACCATCACCAATGTTATTTGAAGAGTATTTCAACAAGCTTAAAAATGAAGGTGCTACAGACATCATTTGTATGACTCTATCATCAACTTTATCAGGTACTTTTCAAGCGGCTAATATCGGTAAAGAAGAGGTTACTGGTGTTAACATTCACCTGATTGATACTTTATCAACAGCAATTGGTGCTGAAACCTTTGCTCATATCCTTGTTAGAGATTTAAAAGAAGGTATGAGTGTTACTGATACTGTAAATAAAATTGAGAAAATTAAACATAATGGCGGAATTTTAATGAGCATGGATAATTTAACTGCACTTAGAAAGTCAGGAAGAATTAATCGTATTAAAGCAACTATTGGTAATTTACTTAGAGTAAAACCGGTAATTGAATTTTTGAATGGAAAAGTAAATATCAATTCTAAGGCTAGAACTGAAAAAGCTGTAGCTGAAATAATTGTTGAAAAAATGAAGGAACTTTTAGCTGGTGTTAAGGGTAAAATTCATATTTCAATTGCTTATGTTCAATTTATAGAAAAAATTACTCATGTTTTAAGAAGAGTTGAAGATGAATTTCCTAATGTTTTAATCAAAGTTAGAGATGGAATTACTCCAGTTATTGCTGTAAACTTAGGTTATGGTGGGTTTGGAATCTCTTGGTGTTATGAATAGTATTGGTTTATACCAATACTTTTTTTTATGAAAATGATGTAAATTTGATATTTAATTGACAACTATTAATTTATACCGTATACTATAATTGAACCTGGAAAGTGCGTGATTTTACTAATATGCGAACCGAACAATATTACTACGGAGATTGAGGTACCTCAGTGTTGAACGCTTGATCACTCAAGAATCCTAATGAGGATACAACAGAGATTTCCATTTTTGTGAAATGAAGGTTTCACATGGTGATAACGGCTTTCTGGGCTTATTTATATGAAAAGTGATGAAAATCACTTTTTTATTTTGAAAATTTTTCATATATATGGTATAATAAACATAAAGTGAGAGGTGAATTATGAAAGTAAGAAAAGCAGTAATTCCAGCTGCAGGTTATGGTACGAGATTTTTACCAGCTACTAAATCACAACCTAAAGAAATGTTGACTATAATTGATAAGCCAACAATTCAATATATTGTTGAAGAAGCTGTTGCTGCAGGAATAACAGATATTTTAATTATTACTAATCATCAAAAAGCATCAATTGAAAATCATTTTGACCGTTCATTAGAACTAGAACATTTTTTAGAAAAGAAAAACAATATTAAAGATTTAGAACTTATTAGAGGTATTAGTGAAATGGCTAATATTTATTCAGTTCGCCAAAAAGAACAAAAAGGCTTAGGTCATGCAATTGCATGTGCTAAGAGTTTTGTAGGTAACGAACCTTTCGCAATCCTACTTGGTGATGATGTTGTTATAAGTGATTATCCAGCGATTAAGCAATTGTGCGATGTTTACGATAAAACTAATTCATCCGTAGTCGGCGTTCAAGAAGTATCGCTTGAAGATACAAAAAAATATGGGATTGTAACCCCATTAAGTTCAAATGCTAAGTTAACAAAAATTTCAGATATGGTTGAAAAACCAAACCCAGAACTAGCCCCTAGTAGATTAGCAGTTTTAGGTAGATATGTGTTAAATCCAGAAATATTTGACTTGTTAGAAAACCAAACACCGGGAAGTGGCGGTGAAATTCAATTAACTGACGCTATTAAACGTTTGATTGGATCTCAAGAAGTATATGCATATAATTTTGATGGTAAAAGATATGATGTTGGCAATAAAATGGGCTATTTAGAAGCAACCGTTGATTTTGCATTATCAAGAGAAGATTTGAAAGAGGATTTTTTAGAATTAATTAAGAAAAAGGTGAAATAAATGATTAAGAAAATACTAGATGACTTAAAAATAGATTTATACGAAATACTTAAATCATTAGGAGTAAATGAAGATGTTGAAATTTTCTTTGAAGTTCCTCAGGATACAAACTTTGGTGACTTTTCAACAAACATAGCAATGAGACTTGCAAAAACCTTAAGAAAAAGTCCGGTTATGATTGCTAAGGATATAATTAGTAGAATTGATGTTGCTAAGAATCATATTATAAAAGTTGATGTTGCTGGTGCAGGATTTATTAATTTTTTCTTTGACCGAAAATTTTTATCTGAAGTAATATTTGAAGTTTTAAAAGAAAAAGAAAACTTTGGTAATATTAAAATTAGTGATGAAAAAGTCAATATTGAATTCGTTAGTGCAAACCCTACTGGATATTTACATATTGCTCATGGACGAGGAGCCAGTTATGGTGATTCGTTATCAAGAATTTTAAAGAAATCAGGTTACAATGTTACAAAAGAGCATTATGTTAATGATGGCGGTAATCAAATTAACAATTTAGGTTTTTCGATTCAACAAAGATACTTTGAACTTTTTGGTAGAGATGCAAAAATGGAAGATGGTTATTACCATGGAAAAGAAATAATTGAAATTGCTAAGATGATCAAAGAAGAAGTTGGTGATAAATATCTTGATAATGATGGATATGAATACTTCCGTCAAAGAGGTATGGATTATTTACTTCAAGGTCTTAAAGATGATTTGAAAGACTTTAATGTTGAATTTGATGTATGGTTTAGTGAGAAAAGCCTATATGACAATGGTGAAGTAGAAAAGACATTAAACCAATTAATCAAAGATAATCATACATATGAACTTGATGGTGCTATTTGGCTTAAGACAACTGATTATAATGATGAAAAAGATCGTGTTTTGGTTAAAAGTGATAAGTCTCTAACATATTTAACACCTGATATTGCTTACCATAAAAATAAATTATCACGTGGATATGATCAATTAATCGATGTATTAGGAGCCGATCATCATGGTTATATAAATCGTCTTAAAGCCGCGATAGCTTGTGTTGGTGGAAATCCTGATAAAGTCCATATTGAAATTCTTCAAATGGTAAGAGTTATTCAAGATGGTGTTGAAGTTAAGATGAGTAAAAGAAGTGGTAAGTCAATAACCTTAAGAGATATTATGGATGAGGTTGGAAGTGATGCAATAAGATATATGTATTCAGCAAAAGCTTTATCTACACCAATGGATTTAGATTTAGATTTGGCTTTACGCCAAACTAATGAAAACCCAGTATATTATGTTCAATATGCTTATGCAAGAATTGCAAGTTTATTTAGAATGCTTAAAGAAAAAAATATTGAGTTTAAAGAAGTTAGTAGTTTTACCAACATAAATTTAGAAAAATGTGATAAAATAATAATGACCCTACTTCAATATCCGCTAGTTATTGAAGAAGCAGCTTTGAAGCGATTACCTCACAAAATAGCTCAGTATGCGTATTCTTTAGCAAGTGCTCTACATAGTTACTATAACGATGAAAAGATTATTACTGAGAATTCTTTAGAAACAAATGAAAAATTAACAATGATGAAGGCTGTTCAAATAGTATTAAAGGATAGTTTGAATCTGTTAGGGGTTAATGTAAAGGAGAAAATGTAATGAAAACAATCAAAAAGTATTTATGGTTATGGGAGTTTATTGGAGTTGCCTTAATAGTTATTGTTGGTGTTATTGCTAAATTTGTTCCAGGAGCATTATATGCAATTGTTGGTGCGGTAATTTTAGTTTTAGGAGCATTAAGAATCATTCCTTTAGTTAAAACTACTTTCGACAAGGTCTTAAAATGGGTATATACACTTGAAATATTAGCAAATATTATAATTGGAATATTACTTATATACTTTGCCTTTAATGGTGATAATATTAAGGAGATTTTTGGTTATTTAGTTGGTGCTGTTTTATATGCAAGAGGATTAATTTATTATTACTCAACCGCGCTTAGAAAAGAAGAAACGGATAAGCCTAAATTTATTGCTCATTTGATTTTCTTTACTTTAGGAACGGTAATAATTGCTCGTGGTGGATTTGATGAAGAGTATTTAGGATGGGTCGTATTTGCGATTTCTATGTTAACAGCCTTATTTGTTGGTTATGGTGGTTATAATAATTACCGTAATTATCGTAATGAATATGCAGCTAAGTCAATTTCTAAAAAAGTTAAGAAAACAGAAATTGAAGCTCCAACTGCTGATGAAATAAAAGTCCCTGAAGAAATAATTGAAGATAAAAAAGAAAATGAAATAAATGCATAGGTAGGTATAAATTGGAATTACTAAAAAAATTATCAGAAGTAAATGGCATAAGTGGTCATGAAAGACAAGTTAAAGATTTAGTGCTTGATGAAATAAAAGATTTCGTTAAAAAAGAAGAGATATCATATGATAATTTAGGATCTGTTATTGTTAAAAAAGGTAATAAAGGACCTAAAATAATGTTAGCTGGACATATGGATGAAGTTGGAATGATTGTTACTAAAATAACAGATGATGGTTATTTGAAGTTTCAAACAATTGGGGGATGGTGGAGTCAAGTTATGCTTGCTCAACAAATGACAATTACTACTTCAGATAAAAAGACATATCTAGGGGTTACAGGATCTAAACCTCCGCATATCTTAACTCCTGAGGAAAGAAAAAACCCGGTTAAAATTGAAGATATATATATTGATTTAGGTGTGACTTCTAAAGATGAAGTAGAAAAAATGGGAATTAAAATTGGAGATATGATTACTCCTAAAATTGATTTTGCCATTTTAAATAATAATGATTTCCTATTAGGAAAAGCATGGGATGATCGTATAGGTGTAGCAATTGTTATTGAGGTTTTAAGACTTCTAAAAGATGAAGAATTAAATAATACTGTATATGGTGTATTTACTGTTCAAGAAGAATTAGGATTAAGAGGTGCTAAAACATCAAGTAATATTGTCAATCCAGATATTTCTATTGCTCTTGATGTCGGAATTGCTAAAGACACTCCAGGAACTGATGGTTCTGTGAAAATGGGTAAAGGACCTTTGATTTTACTATACGATGGTGGTTTAGTTGGTCATACACCATTAAGAGAATTTATCGTAGAAGTTGCAAGAAAAAATGATATTGCAGTACAAATAGATTATTTGACTGGCGGGGCAACAGATGCAGGTGCTATGCATTTAGCACATGATGGGTCACCAGCAATTTCGTTATGTATAGCAAGTAGATACATTCACTCGCATACTTCAATGATTTCTAAAATTGACTTTGAAAATACTGTAAAATTAGTTGTTGCTACAATTAAAGCCTTGAATCAAGAAACTGTTAATGAAATTACTTACAATTAAACAAACACTGGTAATTACTATAAATTACCAGTTTTTCTTTTTTCTAAGTATTTGTTTGCAATTTTCATGAAAAAATAGTATAATATGATAAAGGTTATTGTATAAATTGAATGGAGGATTACTCGTGGATATTAAAGCTAAAGTGACTGAAATTAGAGATGAAATAGGTAAGTATGGCGACATAAAGCTTGTTGCTGCAACAAAGTATCTAAATATAGAACAAACAAAAGAACTTATTGCTGCAGGCATCAAGAACTTTGGGGAAAATCGTACTGATATGTTTCTTGAAAAGTATGAAGCTCTTAAAGAATATGATATTAAATGGCATTTTTTTGGAGTTGTTCAGTCTAGAAAAGTTAAAGATGTTGCCAATCGAATAGAGTGCCTACATTCACTTGATAGATTATCACTTGCTATGGAACTCGATAAAAGACTTGAAAAGCCTTTAGATTGTTACATTCAGATTAATATATCTGAAGAACCCAATAAGCAAGGCATACCTATTAGTAAAACTAAGTCTTTAGTTAAAAGCTTGTCGAAATGCAAGAATATCAGAATAATTGGATTAATGTGTATTGCCAAAATGACATGTGATGAAGATGTTCTAAATGAAGAATTCTCACAAATGAAAAAAATGCAATTAGAAATTGAAGCTATGAATTTAGAGCACGCGCCTTGTCATGAGTTATCAATGGGTATGAGTAACGATTATAAACTTGCACTTGAAGCTGGTGCTACATGTGTTCGTTTAGGCCGTATTTTTATAGAGTAAGGGAGTATAGATATGGGATTGTTTAGAAAAAAGAAAAGCAATTTAGAATTTACTGAATACAGTAATCCAGATAAATCAAAAGGATTATTGACAGCTTTTGATCGCATGGAATACTTCGTTATTCAAGAGGACTTTGAAAACGATATGTTTAAAGTTAGTGATACTATATTGAAGCAAAAAGCAGTACTAGCTAATTTTGATAAGGTTAAAGATGTAGATTGTAATTATATGTTGGCTTTTATTTCAGGTGTTGTTTACTCACTTGGTGGCGAAGTAATAACTCTTGGAGAAAGACTATTTTTGTTTGCCGGTAAATCAGAGTTTGAAGATGGATCACTACATCAATATGTTGAGGATATTAAATGAACACAATTTATTTAGCATTGTATTGGGCACTTCAAGTATTTAATGGTTTTATAGTTGTCAGTATTCTACTTAGTTGGGTTCCAACATTATATGAAT
This sequence comes from Bacilli bacterium, assembly GCA_041675825.1. Lineage (GTDB taxonomy): Bacteria > Bacillota_I > Bacilli_A > ML615J-28 > CAG-698 > JAEYQM01. Next base: position 7,839 of record JBAYTC010000037.1, read on the forward strand.
ATAAGATATTTCGTTTAATTAGATCGATAGCTGACTGGTATTTAAAACCATTTCGTGGAGTATTAGTAATCGGAATGTTTGATTTGACTCCTATAATTGGCATTGGCATTTATCAATTTATTGTTTCACAAATTCCAGTGTTATTTACATGATAGAAGAATATATAAAGAATGCTCAAAAAAAAGATTTATTAACCAAGTTTTTGTCAATAGAAGAACAAAAACAATTAAAAGGTGTAAATTATTTACTTTCGCCAATTGAAGGTGAACGAAAAAGAGCATATTTAAGCAAAGGTGAGATTTCAGATGTTGATTTTAATATTGATGTCTTAGAAATTAGTTACAACAAGAAATTCTATAATTTATCTCATTCACAAGTGTTAGGTTCATTGATGGGTCTTGGAATTGTTAGAGATTGTATCGGTGATATAATTATTGATGATAAGATATTAATAATTGTTGTAAATGAAATGTCAGAATTTATTATTAATAATTTAAATAAGATTGACAAAGCTAGCATCAATATTAAGAAAGTTGATGCTAATATTATAGAAACATTAAAACTAGACAATTATATTGATGATAATATAATTGTATCTTCGATGAGGTTAGATGTTATTGCTTGTGCAATAACCAAATTATCTCGCGAAAGAATTAAAGAATATATTAATTTAAAGAATATAAAAGTTAATGGTGTAGTTAATACTAACATTGACTATATTACTAAACCTGATGATTTAATATCAATCAGAAAATTTGGGAGAACAGTAATTAAAGAGATTGTTAAAACAACTAAAAAAAATCGAATTGTATTACATGTTTTAAGAACGAAATAGGAGAATGAATTATGAGTAAAGACTATAAAGATACGCTATTGATGATGAAAACTGATTTTAGTATGCGTGCAAACCTAGCAAATAAAGAACCCAGCCTAGTTGAGGAGTGGGATAAACAAGAATTATACAAAAAAGTATTAGAAAAGAATAAAGGTGGAAATAGTTTCATTTTACATGACGGTCCACCATATGCTAATGGTGATATTCATGTTGGTCACGCATTAAACAAGATATTAAAGGATTTTGTTGTCAGATTTAAAACGATGAGCGGACTTTATTCACCATATATACCTGGATGGGATACTCATGGTTTACCAATCGAGACTGCTCTAACTAAGAATAAAAAGATTAATCGTAAAGAGTTATCTATTTCTGAATTTAGAGATCTATGTCATGATTACGCTTTAAAACAAGTTGAAAAGCAAAAAGAACAGTTTAAACGCTTAGGAGTTTTAGGGGATTGGGATAATCCATACATTACTTTACAAAAGGAATATGAATCAAGACAAATAGAAGTATTTGCAAAAATGGTTGAAGATAATTATATTTTTAAAGGCCTTAAACCTGTTTATTGGTCACCTTCAAGCGAATCAGCTTTAGCTGAAGCTGAAATTGAATATAAAGATGTAACTTCTCCATCTATTCATTTGGCATTTAAAGTAGCTGATGGAAAAAATATTGTTTCAAATGACTGTGAACTTGTTATTTGGACAACAACTCCATGGACTATTCCAGCTAACTTAGCTGTTTCAGTAAACCCGCTTGAAAAGTATATCATTTTAAAGATTGAAGAAAGATTCTTTGTAATTGCTGACAAATTAAAAGACAAGTTTGTTGAAGCATTAGAGATTAAAAACTATAAGGTTATTCGAGATATTCAGGGAGAACAATTAGAAGGTATCACTTATTTTCATCCACTATATGATAGAGTATGTCCAGTTATATTAGGAGATCATGTCACAATGGATGCGGGTACAGGATTAGTACATACTGCACCTGGACATGGTGAGGATGACTTTATTGTTGGTAAAAAGTATGGATTAGATATATTGTGTCCAGTAGATTCTAGAGGACATATGACTGAAGAAGCAGGAAAATATCAAGGAATGTTTTACTTGGCTGCTAATCAAGTGATAATTGAAGATTTAAAAAATAGTAATAGTTTATTAAAACATGTTGAATTTAATCACTCTTATCCACATGATTGGAGAACTGGAAAACCAGTTATCTTTAGAGCAACACCACAATGGTTTGCATCTATTGATGGATTAAAAGAAAATATGTTAAAGTCTATCAAAAATGTTAAATGGATTCCTCAGTGGGGAGAATTAAGACTTGCAAATATGGTTAAGGATCGACAAGAATGGTGTATTTCTAGACAACGTGTTTGGGGTGTACCAATTCCGGTGTTTTATTGTGAAGATGAAACTCCAATCCTCGACAAAGAAATAATTTTACATGTTGCAAAAGTATTCAAAGAAGAAGGTTCTAGTGCTTGGTTTAAAAAAGAAGCTAAGGAATTATTACCTAGTGGATATACAAATCCGCACAGTCCAAATGGAATATTTACAAAAGAAACGGATATAATGGATGTTTGGTTTGATAGTGGAACAAGTCATTACGCTTGTTTAGCAGAACGTGGGTATCCATATCCATATGATTTATATTTAGAAGGTAGTGACCAATATAGAGGTTGGTTTAACTCGAGTTTATCGACTGGTGTTGCAATGACGAAGTCAGCTCCGTATAAAACTGTTTTATCACATGGTTTTGTTTTAGATGGTGCTGGAAATAAAATGAGTAAATCATTAAACAACACAATTGATCCACTAGCAATGTGTAATGAATTTGGAGCCGATATACTTCGTTTATGGGTTTCAAGTGTTGAATATACAGCTGATGTTAGAATTTCAAAAGAGATAATGAAACAATCTAGTGAAGCTTATCGTAAAATTAGAAACACATTTAGATTTTTACTAGGTAACTTATTTGATTATGATAATGAAGTTAACCGAGTTGCTTATAAAGAGATGCCTGAAATTGATCAATATATGATTAATTTATTAAATCAAATTATTGAGAAAACTCTAACATCGTATCAAAATTATCGATTTGATGAGGTTTTCAGAAATATTCTAACATATATGACAAATGATTTAAGTGCATTCTACTTAGACTTCACAAAAGATGTATTATACATTGAATCAAAGAATAATCTGGCTAGAAGAAGTATTCAAACGGTTTTATATGATAACTTAAGTGCCTTGGTTAAATTATTAACACCAATCATTCCATTTACTACTGAAGAAGTATATTC
>JBAYTC010000038.1:0-10624 GCA_041675825.1 Bacilli bacterium
ATTTACTGGTGAACCAGTTGCATCATATCCTGGTTTTGAAGATGAATCAGTTACTGCTAAAACATACTATGCAAAATGGGATGTTCAAGAAGAAGTGGAATTACTAAACATTATGATTAGTCAAGCTTATGGTGGTGGAGGAAACAAGGATGCTACTTATAAAAATGACTTTATAGAATTATATAATCCTAATGATGTTGATGTAGATTTAAATGGATACGTTGTATTCTATGCTTCTGCAACTGGTGATTTTAAGTTAGCTTCTGAAGAAACATATGCAGTTTTAGTTGAATTAACAGGAACAATTAAAGCTAAAGGTTTCTACTTAATTCAAGCAGCAGCTGGTACTGGTGGAACTGTAGATTTACCTACTCCAGATGCAACTACTGCAATCGCCATGGGTGGAACAGGATTTAAAATTGCTCTATGTAACTCAGGAGTAAAACCAATTGATGCAAATAGTGCTAACGTTGTTGATTTTGTTGGCGCTGGTGCAACTGCTACTTTATTCGAAGGAACTGGACCAGCTCCAGCTCCAAGTAACACAACTGCAATAGTTAGAGCTACATTAGTTGATACAAACCAAAATGCAACTGATTTTACTACAGCAGCACCTGCTCCACGTAATTCAAGTTACGTACCTGAATAGTATATTTAATATTCTATTTAGATAATTAATAAAATTAACGACTATGTATTAATTTACATAGTCGTTTTTTTTGCAAATTTTGCTTTTATTACTTAAAATATGATATAATATATCTAAGATGTGTAAACGTTTTATAATGAAATATTTTCTTGAGGTGAAGTTATGTTTATTAAGATTTTTTTAGTAGCATTTGTAGTTTTTTTTGCCATTGACATTATCTGGTTAGGATTAGTTGCCAAGAACCTTTACAAAAAGTATTTAGGTTTTATTATGGCGCCACAAGTTAACTGGATTGCAGCAGTTATCTTCTATATTGTATTTATTATTGGTTTATCGTTCTTTGTTATTGAACCTGCACTAGCAAAATCTTCCCTTAGTTATGCACTACTAGCTGGTTTATTCTTTGGTTTCATCACTTATGCTACTTATGACTTGACTAATCTTGCAACACTAAAAGACTGGCCAATTACAATTACTATTATTGATTTACTATGGGGTAGTTTCTTAGGAGGAGCTGTTTCTACAATTACATTCTTAATATTGAGGTGATGATATGCAATTAGCAATGTTGAATGGACGTGAGTTGTATTATGCAATCATATCCGGAGCAAAAAAGATTTTAAATGAAAGAACACATTTAAATAAAATTAATGTCTTTCCAGTTCCTGATGGGGATACTGGTAATAATATGAGCTATATGATGCAAAGAATCATTACAGATAGTAAGCCATCAGATAGTATTAGTGATGCTATGGAATCGATAGCAAATGCTGCTATATCAGGTTCAAGAGGGAACTCTGGAATTATATTCGCCGAGTATTTAAATGGATTATACGAGCATTTAAAGGGCAAAAACACTGTATATCTAGTAGAGTTTCATGAAGCAATTAAAAATGGAATCAAGAAAGCATATGAGGCTTTGGTGAATCCAGTGGAAGGTACAATTCTTACAGTCTTAAGAAAATCTTTTGATATTGAAGTTGAAGGTGATGACTTTGTTGAATACTTTGATAGGATATTAGTGCGGGCTAAAATCGCTTTAGAAGAGACAACTAATGAATTAGAGATATTAAAGATCAATAAAGTCGTAGATGCTGGAGCTAGTGGGTTCACTTCATTTTTAGAAGGAATGACTCAATATATAAAAACTAAAGAAGCTGTAGTATATATTGAAACAGAGGATATTGATCACGAAGAAGTAGCTCATGATATGATTGTTGATGAAAGATATTGTACTGAAGCATTAATGAGCGATGTTAAAGTTGGAACTTCACAATTAAAAGAAATTTTTAAAGACTTGGGTACTTCTTTAATTGTTTCAGGGCGTCAAGATAAGATGAGAATGCATATTCATACAAATAAGCCAGAAGAAGTTTTCTATAGGTTAAGAGATTATGCGAACATTATTGAACAAAAAGTTGATGATATGATTCGTCAACAACAGTCTTTAGCTCCCGAACATCCAAGAATTGCTATAGTAACTGATTCAATAGCTGATATTCCTATGGATATTCGTGATAAGTATCAAATACACCTAATGCCAATCAATCTAATGGTGGATAATGTGTCATTCTTAGATAAAGTCACGATTACTACAGAGACTTTTTACAAGTTAATGGATGATGTTGAATCATTTTCTTCATCGCAACCAGATAAAATGTTTATTGAAAGAAACTTAAAGTATTTAGAAGAACACTATGACGATATTATAGTTGTAACTGTTGCTTCTAAATTAAGTGGGACTTATAATGCATTTTATCAATATGCTAAGAAAAATCCAAAAATTCATGTTATTGATTCTAAACAAAACTCTGGAGCCCAAGGACTTGTTGTTTTAGAGGTTGCTAAAATGATTGAAAAAGGTAAGTCGGTTAAGGAAATTCTTGATGATATCCCTAATTTTATTAATAGAACAAAAATTTATGTTTCTGTTAAAACATTAAAATATATGGTTAAAATGGGAAGAGTTAAAAAAGTCACAGGTCTAATCGCTAAAATAATTAATTTAAAACCGGTTATTTCTTTAGGAAAAGAAGGTGAAGGTATCATTAAAACTAAAGCATTTAGTTTAAATGGTAATGTAAAGAAAATAATTAAACTGGTTAAACAAGAAAAAGTCACTCAATATATAATGGTACATGCTCAAGCAGAAGAAAGAGCAAGTAAATTAGCTTTAAAACTTGAAAAAATATTAGGGTTTAAACCATTATATACAACAGAGATTTCACCAATTGTTGCCATGAATGCTGGAATTGGGGCAATTGCTGTTGCATTAACATATGAAAAAGAGGTAGAATGATGTTAGAGTATATTATAGGAGTTCTTATATTAGTATTATTGTATTTCATTATATTATTTGTTATAGCTCAAAAAATAAATAACAATTCTATTGTTGATATTGGCTGGGGATTTGGATATGTGTTAATTAGTTTATATACAATAATTTACCATGTAATTAATAATTCTTTGACTTTATTAATAGGTATAGTCACTGGGCTTGTTATACTGTGGGGATTAAGATTGTTTTTATATATTGGAATTAGAAACTTTAAAAAACCTGAAGATTATCGATACGTAAATATGAGAAAAAAATGGGAAGGTAAAAATATTTATTTACAAGCATTTTTTAAAGTATTTATGATTCAAGCTATGTTTATGTTAATAATATCTATGCCAATATATGTTGCTGTTGCTAGTGTTAAAGTTGTATCAAATGTCTTTATAATAATTGGAACAGTATTATTTCTAATTGGATTCTATTTTGAAGCAGTAGGAGATGCTCAACTTAGAAAGTTTGTTAAGCAAAGAACTGATAAATCTCAGATAATGGATAAAGGGCTATGGGAATACACAAGACATCCTAATTACTTTGGCGAAGTATTAATGTGGTGGAGTCTATTCATTATTGTTGTTACTTCAACATATGGAATTATTGGATTAATTAGTCCAATAGTTATTACATGGTTATTATTATTTGTTTCAGGAATACCTTTATTAGAAAAAAAATATATTGATAATCCAAATTTTATTGAATACAAGAAAAAAACCTCAGCATTTTTTCCTTGGTTTCCGAAAAAATAAGCCTTAAAAAGGCTTGTTTTTTTATATTACTTGTAATTATTTAAACTTTTTTATATAATATATGTATTAATGGAGGAATTACTATGAGAGAAAACAGATTAATTAGTTTTATTATTATCCTTATAACATATATCTTAGCCCTAATCTTTGGAATTTTTGTATTCAATTTAAATTTACATTCTAATTTCTTTATAAATGTGTTTATTGCTGATGTTGCAGCTACAATATTTGTCTTTTTAATTGGAGTATTATTTTCAAACGCATCAGTTTACGATCCATATTGGAGTGTTGCTCCCCTTGCGATACTGCCTCTAGCTGCAATACATTACAACAATTTTAGTTTGGGAGTAATTTTATTACTAGTTGTTGTTTTTTATTGGGGAATTAGATTAACGATTAATTGGGCATACACCTTTAATGGGCTAAATCATCAAGATTGGCGTTATACTATGCTTAAGGAAAAAAGTAAAAAGTTCTATCCGATTGTAAACTTTTTAGGCATTAATATGTTTCCTACTTTTATTGTATTCTTTGCTATTTTACCTGCTTTATACTATATTAGTGATTCAACATTTAGTTTATTGAGTATTATCGGTTTGATCATTTCAATAATAGCAACTACTATTCAACTTATCTCTGATTATCAAATGCATAGTTTTAGAAAAACAAATGTAGACAGAAGTAAAATGATAAATGTAGGATTATGGAAAACATCAAGACATCCTAATTACTTTGGAGAAATAATGATGTGGTGGGGAGTTTTTGCCTTTGTTTTCATTAATGATATGTCTAGATGGATATTATTAGTTGGAGCACTTGCAAATACTTTAATGTTCTTATTTATTAGTATTCCAATGCAAGAAAAAAGACTATTAGCAAGAAATAGTAATTACTCAGAATATATTGAAAACACAAATAAGTTAATTCCTTGGATTTGATATTTAATTTATTAAAATTGACTTTTATGAAATCCTCATATATAATGATTACAGGTGATTATATTGAACATATTAATAGTAGGAGATATATTTTCAAAATTAGGAAGATCTACTTTTGAAAGAAATATTAAAAAACTACAAACTGAAAAGAAAATTAATTTTATTATTGTAAATGGGGAAAACATTTCACATGGTAAAGGTATGAATGAAAAACATTATAAATGGTTAATGTCTTTTGGCGTAAATGTTATTACCTTGGGTAATCATTCATATCATAATAAGCAAATATATGATTTTATTGATAATGTGAAAAATGTTGTAAGGCCAGCTAACTATCCAGAAGAATCAGCTGGTAAAGGTTATGTTACAATTAACTACAATGGTATAAAGATAACTGTAATTCAAGTTATTGGACAAGTCTTTATGGGGGAAGGAAACTCATCTCCTTTTAAAAAAGTCGAAGAAATATTAGAAAATACTGATAGTGATATTTATATTTGTGATTTTCACGGAGAAGCCACAAGTGAAAAAATTGCTTTTGGACATTACTTTGATGGAAAAATAAATATTATTTTTGGAACTCATACTCATGTGCCAACTAATGATGCTAGAATTCTGCCAAAGGGAAGTGCGTATATTACCGATGTAGGTATGACTGGACCTTTAGATGGAGTTATTGGTGTTAAAAAGGAAATAATATTTAATCGATTGATGTCTAATGATAAAGCAAGGTTTGAACCAGAGGATAGTGGAACTGCACAGTTTAATGGAATATTAGTTGAGTTAGGTACAGATTTTAAAGCCAGAAAAGTTGAAAAAATCAATATTATAGAATAAGAAAAGCACATTAGTTCTAAAAACTAATGTGCTTTATTTTTAAGTTGTTTTTTTAATAAATACTTTTAACATTAAGGAAGTTAGAAATATCATATAGATAGCTCCTATTAACATATAGATAAAATAGTTTAAGTTACTAGGATGACTATTGCTTGTTGCAACATTAAGCATGGCTTTAATTGGCCAAAAACTAGGTATTACACCTAAAATGTACTGCTTAATATCACTAAAGAAATTCAATATCATAAGAACAGGAAGCATAACGATAAATCCACCACTCTTTACATATGCAAAACCTTCTATTTTGTTTTTAGCAATAGTTCCAAGTGTTAGTGCCACAAATGGGACAAATAAACCACTTACCATTGCAAATACAATTATATGTAACCAAGATAAGTTATCAAGTAGATGAATTGATTCATTACCTATGTGTACAATATATACATCATTATTGATTATTTTTAATCCTCCAACAATAATTAAGTTACTAATTATTGAAATAAAATAAGCATAAGTTGATTTAAAAATTGCATATCCTTCAACCTTTATTGGAGTTACTCCGATATTTAATATTGTCTTTTCATCTTTGTTTTCTATTAAAGAAAAACCAAGCATTGCACCAGATACAAAAGATCCCACAGCTAAAGCTACAATTAGAATAATAAGAATAGCTTCTATAGGAGCATCATCTGTTTTATTAAGTAATATTGGTAAAATAACTCCTAACATTAGTATCATAATAACAGGATAACTTAGCATGAATATGTTTGTAGAGTCTTTAAATAGAGTTTTTAATTCATATTTTAATAAACTTAAGTATTTTTTCATTTTTCTATCCCTCTATCGCATATTTCTTAAATTTTTTGTAAATAACCAAAGGATATAATAGCGATGGTATAATAATTAAATATAATATTGAAATAATAATTATTAAGACATCAACAGTTTTAAATGCACTATTAAGAAGCATTTGTCCGGCATGTGATGGGGAAATAAGAAGAACTGTTGAGAAAGATTCAGGAATTATTTCAATTGTATAAAAGATTGATGGAATCAAGCTTATGAAAGCAAATGCTGCATAAAGACCAATCATTGAACCAAAATCTTTTGAATATAGTGTTATTACTAGTCCAATTGAAATATGACTTACTACTGTAATTATTACATATAAATATAGAAGTATAATATTTACAGTAGTATTATGAATAAGGATTGCTGAAAGTAGTACAAGAGTTGTAGAAATTAGAGATAGGATTAGTGCAGCAATAACTTTTGATATTAAGATATCTAATAGTTTTACTGGCGCGATTAATAGGGATTTAATTGAGCCTTCTTGTTTTTCCAAGTAGAAGGAAGCGGCAATCAGTAATATGCTCATCATTCCAGCATCCATAAATATTAACATTGGAATTATTCCTTCAATCGATTCTTTGTCAGAAAGACCGATTATTAATACCCATAGAAGAGATACAATAATACCAACTATAAGAATTTTATATTTATATAGTCTAATCAACTCTCCTTTAATTAATTTAGATAAATCACTCATACTTAGAATCTCCTGTTACTTTAATAAATATATCTTCTAAAGATGTTTCTCCACTATGAATTGTTTCTAATTCTACATTTTTAATTAAATTTAGGAAATCTTGATTGTTACCTAAGCCTTCCATTAAAAAGTTCTTTTTTTCTATTTTACTATTGTTTTGATATTCTAACATTACTTCTTTAGTGCCATATTTGAGTTTTAAATCGCGTGGTGTTGATTTTTCTGTTATTTCACCCTTTCGTATAAATATAACTTCATCACAAAGCTGTTCTACATCTCCCATGAGATGAGTTGTTATAAAAACAGTATTACCTTTGCTTTTAAAGTCCAATATTAAATCTTTAATAATTCTTGCATTTGTTGGATCTAAACCAGCAGTTGGTTCATCTAAGAATAATACTTTAGGGTCATTTAGTAATGCTCTGGCGAAGTTTAAACGAACTTTCATGCCTTTTGAAAATTGCCCTACTTCTTTATTCATATCATCACCAAGATTTAATTTCTTGAGTAACTCAATATAATCAATATTTTTCTTATATAAACTAGAAAAATATTTCAAATTTTGAACTGCAGTCAACTTGTTGAAGTGAACAGGCATTTCAAATCCAACTCCAACCTCTTCATAAAAAGCTTTATTGTAGGATTTTAAATTTTTTCCATTATAAAGGATTTCACCTTCATAGTCATTAATTAATTTAATAAGTATTTTTTGAGTTGTTGATTTGCCTGCACCACTTGGGCCAAGCAATCCGATAATCTTTCCCTCTTCAACAGAAAAAGAAACGCCTTTTATTGTTTCCTCGTTTGATTTTGGATATTTGAAACGCAAATTTTTAACTTCAAACACATGTTTCATTATTTTTCCATTCCTTTCAACAATGTTTTTATAAATTTAATGCTTTTTTCTTTTACTTCACTAAAATCGTCTATGGTAATAGTTTCTTTTAGAATTTCACTTTTTAAACCCTCCATAGCCAGACTAATATAATTAATTACTTCCTGTTTAGTATATTCAGATGATATATTTGTCATATCTATCTCATTAAAGAAGGAGGTCAAACTAAGTTTTGTTAACATATCCAAATGAGATAAAATTTTTTGAGATATTTCCTTTGGAGGTTGCATCAGGGCTTCGATAAACAAGTTATACTCTAATTGATTATTTTTAAAATATTCATATTTCCAAAGTGATATATGCACAATCTTATCGATAACATCATCCATACCGCTTAAATCAACTTTATCTATCCTTTCTACAAAACGTTTTATATAGTATTTAAACACTTCGTAGTATAGATCAGCTTTAGTTTTGAAATAAGTAAAAATAGTTCCTTTAGATGTATTTGCAGTTTTATATATATTGTTTGTTGAAGCAAGTTTATAACCATATTTCCCAAACTCTATTAAACCTGATTCAAGTATTTTTTGATATGTTATTTCTTTTTTTGTCATAATGCCCCCCATTAACTGACCACTTGGTCAATAATATTATAACATATTTCATAGTTTATTATCAAGTGGTTTAATAAAATTAATATAATTAATTTTTTAATATTTATTCCTTGTATATTTATAAGTATTTTTATATAATATATGTAAGAAAGAAGGGATTAATATGGCATCTGAACTTCCAGTTTTAGAATCAAAACGATTAATGCTTCGAGAAATTACTGAACAAGATATTGATGACATGTTTGAATATGCTCAATTACCCATAGTTGGACCTATTGCTGGTTGGGAACCGCACCGTCATAAAACAGACACGAAAATGGTTATTCAAATGTTTAAAGATAAGAAGAAGTATGGGCAATTAGGCGTTTATGCTATTATACTCAAAGAGAAAAATAAAATGATTGGAACTGCCGAGCTTCATTCATATATTAGAGGTTTTAAAGCTGAACTTGGTTATACTATCAGTCCTAAATACTGGGGTAAGGGATATGCAGCAGAAGCGTCATTTTTACTTCTTAAATATGGCTTCTTTCAACTTGGTTTAAAAAGAATTGAAGCTGGGATGTTTGTTACGAATAAACAATCGATTAGAGTTTGTGAAAAGTTACAAATGGTTTTTGAAGGTATAAGAAAAAATGGTTATCAATTATATGATGGTTCTATTCACGATATGGCTAGTTATGCATTAACAGATCAAGAATTTTTTGATTTATATTATGGTATTGTAAAATAATTATAGTCTTGACAAAGAATATTTGCTAGACTATAATTTGTTATATATAAGGAGGCTTATTATGAGTGATTGTAACCACAATTGTAGTACATGTAAAGATGATTGTAACGATAGAGACATGATTGAAAAACTTCATCCTAAGAGTAGCATTAAAAAAGTTATTGCTATTGCTAGTGGTAAAGGTGGGGTTGGTAAATCATTAGTTACTTCACTTCTTGCAGTGTTACTAAATAAAAAAGGATATAATACAGCTATTTTAGATGCTGATATAACTGGACCTTCTATTCCGAAAGTATTTGGAGTTAATGATAAGGCCAGAGGAGATAAAGATGGAATAATGCTAGCTAATAGAAGCAGCAAAGGAATCCAAATAATGTCTAGTAATATGTTACTAGCAAACAATACTGATCCCGTTGTATGGAGAGGTTCATTAATTGCTAATTTAGTAAAGCAGTTCTACACAGAAGTCATTTGGCAAAATGTTGATTATTTATTTATCGATATGCCACCAGGAACAGGCGATGTTCCTTTAACTGTGTATCAATCATTACCAGTTGATGGAATAATAATTGTTACCTCACCTCAAGAGTTAGTTTCAATGATTGTATCAAAAGCTGTAAAGATGGCTAATAAGATGAATACACCAATTCTTGGAATTGTAGAAAACATGAGTTATTTAGAGTGTGACAATTGTCACAACAAGATGAAGATATTTGGAGAAAGCAATGTTAATGAAGTGGCTAAAGAGTTTAAATTAAATGTTCTAGCAAATATGCCATTAGATCCTAAAATTACTGCTCTTTGTGATAAAGGTAGAATTGAGGATGTTGAGACACCACATCTAGAAAAGGCTATTGAAACCCTAGAAAATCTAAAAGTCCATACAATGAATATTGCTGTACCAGTATTAAACGACATGATTGATCCACACTTAGGAAATGCTAAAGAATTACATTTATACAAGACGGCGAGTAGATCGATTGTTGATGGTGCTAAACTAAAAGTTAATCCACAAAGTCATGAAGAAATTGTAGATATATTAAAAAAATATAATGTTGATGTTATTGTCGTTGAAAAGATGGGTTCTTCGTTTATGAGATTAATGAATGAAGCAGGAATTAAAGTTGTAACTAAAGCAACTGGAGATCCTTATTATGCTGTTTATCAGTATTTAAATAAAATTTTACAAGTTGCAAAAGAACCTAATTGCAATTGTAGTGACGATAAGAAAGTAAAACATATACTAAAGAGATAATAAAAACCCCTTAGCCTATTGGTTAAGGGATTTTAAATAATCAAGTCGGAACTATATTGTATATTAAGTTCATTATAGTACTTATCCTCTAAAGGAATCCATTCTTGAATATATCTTTCATAATTATCTC
>JBAYTC010000039.1:0-10316 GCA_041675825.1 Bacilli bacterium
ACTTCAACTAACACTCCTACTATTGTAACTAAGACAGCAGGTGAGTTCATACCAAATAGAGCAATTGCCATTGCGACTGCAAGTTCAAAAAAGTTTGATGCTCCAATCATTCCAGCTGGGGCAGCAATCTCGTGTTTTAATTTAAGCTTATATGCGATAATATATGTTAGGCCAAATATCACAAATGTTTGAATAATGAGCGGTATTGATATCATCAATATTGCCAAAGGATTTTCAATTATTTTATCTCCTTGAAACATAAATAATAGTATTAAAGTGAATAATAAACCAATAATAGTTATATGATCAAATTTTTTAATGAATTTGTTTTTAAAGTACTCATCTCCCCGTCTTCTAACAACATATAATCTTGTAATGATTCCAAGTAGTAAGGGTATAACAATAAAAATAAATAAACTTAATAATAAAGTTGACCACGGAACTATAACATTAGAGATGCCTAACAAAAATTTTATAATTGGAATAAATGCTACTAAAATAATTAAATCATTTGTTGCAACCTGTACTACAGTGTAACTTGGATTACCTTTAGTTAACAAACTCCAAACAAATACCATGGCTGTACATGGAGCAGCTCCCAACAAAATTGCTCCAGCTAAATAATCAGTAGCAATATTTACATCAAGAAATGATTTAAATATAACAAAGAAAAATAGCCAGGCAATAATATACATTGTAAATGGCTTCACCAACCAATTTATTATCCAAGTTAAATACAAACCTTTTGGATTGTCTTTAATTTCCATTATACTCTTAAAATCTATTTTCATCATCATTGGATATATCATTATCCAAATTAATATAGCTACCGGGATTGAAACACTGTAATATTCAAATTTAGCAAGAAAATTTGGTATAAATTTTAAATAATTCCCTATTAAAATTCCAACACCCATACAAATTAAAACCCAAATGCTTAAGTATTTTTGAAAAATACTTATTCCTTGATATTTTTTTTTCATAATTAGCTCTTACAATTAAATGACTTTTTATTTTGTTTACAAATACATTCAACATTATTATCAAAAATATTGTCTGTAAAAGCTCTTAATTCATTTACTAAATCTTTATTCAAAGAGTATTTTACCCATGAACCCTCTTTTTTTGATAATACTATTCTAGAATCTGTTAGATATTTCATATGATAACTCAGTGTTGATTGAGTAATCAAAAAATAATCAAGAATTTCACAGGCACATAATTCTTCACATGACAATAAATCAATTATTTGTAGTCTTGTTTCATCACCCATAGCCTTATAAATTTTCGCTGAATTTATATATTCCATAAATACCTCCATTACATATCGATTTTCATCTATATAATTATAACAAACACATCGATAAATGTCAATATGTTTTTGGGGCTGTTTAAATTAAATAAACATTTATTTATTTAAACTGGTTTATGGTCCAGAAAAGTAAACGTAAAAAATAAAATAAAAACACGCGAAAAAATATCGCGTGTTTTTTTAATGAGTAGTTTTCAAATGAAACTCATTAGATAATCCTTTCAAAACTTTATCGTTTTTCACTTGTTTAATAAAGCTTGCTAACTGCTTAGCATCATATTCAAATAACCTTTTACCCTTATCGATAGTAGCAACTTTTGCATCTCCAACATAATGGGTTGGATAATTACTATACCAAGATAGGCCCGTAAATAAATTGTTAATATGACTTAGTTTTTTCTGTGGAACAAATGGTTCTTCATCAATAGTATCCATTTTAACTAATTCTTTATGATTATATAACGATATACTAGTTTCACATTCACATGCATGTCCATGCAATGATGTATCGCAAACTTCTTTATAGAAATTTGATCTTTCTACAGTATGTGGGTTAAATAAATATACTTGGTAAGGATAATCTTTTTCTAATTGACATTGAGCAACATATTTTAAAAATGAATCATTTCCCCCATGAGCATTATATAATATTATTTTTTTAAATCCGTTTCTATGAACTTCTTCAAATACATTCAAAACTAAATCATATAATAATTTCGAGTTAATAGCAATTGTCCCCGGAAAACATCTTGCTTCAAATATTTGACCAAAATAAAATGGTGGAAACACAACTGAAGGTTCAATTTCAGAAGCTCTAGTACATAATTTATGGCCATTTAAATAATCAGTACCCAATGGCAAATGATTACCATGACGCTCTAAAACCCCAAATGCTATAATACACACTTGAACTTCTTCTACAATTTTTTTAAACTCAGGTGATGTAAGTTTTTCCCAATTCATATTATAATACCTCCTAGTATCTCGGTAATAATATTTAATATATCACATTAACGTCTATAAAATAATTAAATAAAGATTTCTAAAAAACCATCTTAAATCTGTAGAAAAATTTGTATTAGTTTAATTTGTTTATCTTAACATTACCACTTACTGTGGATATATTAATAGGGCAATCCCCAGTACTATAAACATACTGTTTGTTGGTTACTGTCGTTGGATAATCACAAGAAAAGTCTCCACTGACCTTACTAATTGTTACAGTAAACCCTAAAGTTTCAACTAACCCTAGAGAAATATTCCCACTCACTGTATTTAATTTGAAATTTTCAGCTTCATTTGCAACACTTAAGTTTACATTCCCACTAACAGTTTTAACATCAATATTGTTTAAGTTTGAATCATTTGCATTAACACTACCACTCACATTATTAGCCTTAAATGTATCTACATCCGTAGAATTAAGTATAATCTTACCACTAACATTATCTATTACTAAACTATCGCTTGATATTGAACTAGTTAATACTTCACCACTTACAGAATTAATTTCAACGGTTTTAAGTCTTAAATCCTTAACTTCAACATTTGCGGATACTGCACTTAAATCGATGTTTTCAAGTGAATACTCAAGCGGAACAACGATAACAAGGTCTTTTTTTTCAAACCAATGATTTACAACTTTTTCCGAAGCACAAAACTGTATATAAAATGTATCTCCAGCATCATAGTAATGCATTTTGTACTTATCTTCAGTTTCTGTTGTTTCTTCATAAACTTCAAACTTATTATTATTACCTTTTCTAATAATAACATTGCCAGATATCCAATTAACAGACAAATTTACATTCTCTAGGCCTTCTTTCTCAAAAGGTCCAACACTATATTTTTCAGAATCACTATACGATCCTGAAAAACTTACGTTCTTATTGATTATGCAACCATTAAGAAATACCAAAATAAAAACAATAATAACAACAGCAAGCAATTTCATTATATATCTCCCCCTTAAAATTACACACATGTATTTATATTTTAATAAAATAATATATTTATAATAATAACATAAGTATTAAAGACAAAAACAATCAGAAAACTTTTGTTTTAACATTATAAAAATAAATTTAACAAGCATAAAGCAGTTGATAATATTTTGCTACAGCAATGAACATAACTTATACTACGAAAGATAAACAATGGAGTAAGTTAAATCAATGAAATTAATCAGTAGAATTTAAAAACAATAAGGATAATCTATAATTAATTAATGTAATTATCAATAACTACTTTGAATATACTATCCACTTCCACTGATATCTCTTCCGGTCTATATTTAACATTATGAGCATCATTTCCCGTAATTGTCTTATAATGAACTAAAGCAGATAAATAAGCTCCGTATATACTTGGGTGATTTAAATCAGCGTATAGGTTAATTTCTGGATTACTTTTCATTATTTCCATAAATATTTCCCCAACCAAAGCAACTAGAGAGTTTATTTCTGATCCAACGGATTTATATCCTTCTGAAACAATATCATGCATTTCATTTTTTGATTCTTGGCTTGCATAATTATATGCCCATGTTTGATATAAAACCGTTTTTGCTCCATTAGCAATAATCATTTCATTACATTTTAAAACACTTTGTTTAAAACGATTAAAATCAGTTTGCAAACCGTCACTTTTTTCTTGTAAAATAACATGAGTATATTTATTTTGATCCAAGGATCTATCTATATTGAACTCGTGTTGGTCTAAATATTGAAAGTCTGTGCTATAGTCTACATATACTATAGACCCGTCCTTTTCAATCATTTGTTTTACCATTGAAGGAATATCATATGTATATTTTGTTAAACTATTTCCAACAAATAATAAATCATAAATATTAGAATTGCTTGAATATTTCACATCGATATCAACTTTATCTTGTATTTTCCATTCATCTTTTAGATATACAAAAATACTTGAATTACATGCTCTATTAAATGTAATTGTTTTATCAACTTCATTAATTGTTACATATGGACCCGGGTGTGAAAACTTTATGCTTTTATTACTCGCGTTTTCTGGCATAAATTTAATATCATAATGATAGGGAATTCCTGGATAATACGAATCTTTTTCTTCTATTTCCAAACTAATACTTTCAACATATACTATTGGATTTACTGTAACGCTATGATTTTTTATCACTCCTGAAATTGAAGTGACTGTTATAGTTGCATTTCCAATATTTACCCCTAACACCAAGCCATTATCATCTACAATAACTATGGATTCATCACTAGATTTGAAAGTGAAAACATCATTTATTAAAGTACTATGAACTTTCATTAATTTAGGTTCATTAATACTGATTTCTTCTTCAAATTCAACAATTAAAACAGTTTGTTCTTCTTTTTGCTCTATAACATTGCATCCGGAAAGGACAATAAAAAATAGCATAATAATTAGTATTAAAATATTCTTGTTTTTCATTAACTATCTCCTATATATAAATGCGATTATTCTCCAAAAACTCTTAACTGAATCATATTCTAATATCAATAATCGTCTTTATTATTTCATATACAATAATTATATCACATGAGCAGTAAAAAACAAAAACATTTTAGTATAAAAACCATAGATATTTTAAAACAATAATTTATAATAAAAACATAATACATAATAATTAACTAAATGATATTTAATAAAACTTTGTGTAAAAAAATCGAAATAAATGGTAATATATGAAAATATTGCACAAAACAAAATAATTATTACATTTTTTTCATGATTCTAAACTTTATATATATAGATCATCATCATAATTAAGAAACAAATCTGTTTTAATGAAATAATAATGTACTTGCTCATATACATAATTACTAATATTATATTCTTCTGTAACTGGCTAATTACCTTAGTATTTTGTGATTGTTGTAGTATTGTTGTTACTTTTAACACTTTATCTCTTAAAGCAATAGCATAATCAGTTAATTCCAATCTTTCACTTGTACAAATTATAGACATTAAATTCAAACTATAACATATGCGGTATTGATTAAAATCTAATGAATTCTATATAATTCTACATTTTAAATCAATTTAGCATTATAATTCCATCCTTGAAATTTATAGTTTTCTTTTGTATTTACTAGAAAATTTAAATAATATCCACGATCAATAACTAATAAATCAAATTAAAAATACTTTTACCATCACCAGCAAATATTAGATAAACCAACTTGATTAAAAGTAAAAAAGCTCTAATGCTTGTTTTTAACAAGCATTAGAGCTTTAACTCTCATTTTTCATATTTTTTAGGTGAAAAAAGTTATTTGAAATAAAAACTAGTTGTATTAAAGTTTACTTTCTTATATCTATGTTGCCAGATATTTTAATGCAAATCAGCACCATATCATTTATTCCAGCGCTCTTAACTGTGTTTTAGTACAACTGTATATACACCTTAACAAGACTATTAATAAGAATTATTTCTGTTTTTGATTGATTCAATGATTAAATCAATAGCAACATCAATGTCTGTCATTCGAATCAGATTTTTCTCATAAACTCTAAGAGTCATTGTTCTGTTTTCTATAGTAGCATATCCTACTTCAATCCAGTAGAAACAAAACATAAATTCATTTGGTAGATTGTGCTCTTGAGGAATCTCTAACTTAATAAGGATGGGTGAAGTACTATTCCAATCTTCGATGTTTTGATTATCAATTTCCTCTTTAATACGTAATGCATAGACTCCATTTCTAAAAAAATAATCTCTTTGCTTTAACTGATTCTTTTTGAGATAAGAAATCAATTTGTAGTCATTCGTAATAGTGAAAAAGTCTCCTTCTTCACTATAAAAAACATCA
This sequence comes from Bacilli bacterium, assembly GCA_041675825.1. Classification (GTDB taxonomy): domain Bacteria; phylum Bacillota_I; class Bacilli_A; order ML615J-28; family CAG-698; genus JAEYQM01. The sequence goes on from JBAYTC010000039.1 coordinate 6,139, forward strand.
GTATACATGCCATTAATTAAATCAACAACATAGTTTCCATCACCATATGGTTCAGGATGTTGGTAAAACTTTTGAATCAAATTCCTTGGTACTTTAATTTCAATACTTTTCATAAGTATCTCCTTCTGGCATTTGCCATTTTATTTACAGGTCAAGCCTGTATTACCCTTTGTACCAAAGTATTATATAAATTCATTAAATCTTTCGAAATCTTAAATTGAAGATTATACAGTGAATGTTGTTTCACAAGAGAAACATTAGAAATAAGGAATCGTTGAAAGAAAAGCCCTTAACCCATTAACAAACTTTACTTATTTAACCATTGGTTTAGGATTTATTATATAATATTCCAACTCTTCTTCTACTATTTTAATATATTTATCTTTATATTCCTCCCATAACTCTACAATATTTCCAAAAGGGTCTTAAAAGTAGCAAACTAACCGATTTTAATAACAGGGCGCACGCCAACCCAGTAGTTTTTGACTCCGGTGCCTAAGGCGTTACCATTTTGAGTTACAATATTCGAACAGGTTACATTTTCGTAATCTGGGCTACGGAGCCACCAACTACTATTTACACCATAAATTTCCTCTGCAGGTATATCGCTTTGTACACCTTTTGCTTTTGCATATTCAGTTGTGTGTGTGATTCTTGATGATTCTTTTTTAAAACCATAGTTTGAGGATAATGCTTCTTGATAAGATAGCAAATATACTTTATCGCATGTGTTGTTTGATATATATTGATTGGTACTACTATCAGTAGTAGCTGCACTATTATCCACTAGAGATTCTAAAATATCTTCTTTTTCTGATGCTGTAAATGCTTGATTGTAGAAGCCATTGTTTAACCATTCTCTGATGCTCGAGTATTCATAATTGTTTGGATATATTGTTTCTTCACCTATTTTTCTATTGACTGTTGAAGTATAAAAATCATGTTGATCAATGATATATTCAGATAATAAAGTATAGGTCCCATCAGTTTCTTCTAGGACACGCCATTTGATAGGTTCTACTTTAAAGAAGTAAGTTTGATCTACTATAATTATATCACCATTATTAAATGTATAATCTGTTCTAAAGGGTCTTGCCACTACTTTCGCATATTCTTCTCCTTTGTATAAATAATAACCATTTGCTCTTGGCGTTGTTAATTTTTTAAGTGACGCAAGTAAGGCACTATCTGATACAAGAGTTTGTGGGTAAGAGCCAAATATTGTATAGGTTACTTGTTTTTTAAAAATTTTACACCCTGATAAAATAAAAATTAAAGTAAAAAACAAAAACAAAGTTCCAATTTTTTTAACAAAAATTCTCATATTTCCCTCCATATGTAATCATTAACAATATTATAACAAATAAATTTATAAATTTAAAGGCTTTTGTGAATTTTTATGAAAACAAATAAGGCGTTGACTTAAAGTAGTTACTACTAATTATCTATTATGAAAAAATATCATAATTTGCTTATCAATTATGGCTTAATAATACTCGTATTGGTGGAAAATTTTCTTCCCTTCAAATATTTTATGCATAACTTTGTGAAAACAAATGCACAAGTCTGTGTTTCTTATTAAGCATATCTTGTTACATCTCTAAAAATAGAATTAATAATAAATTATTACTAGGTATATCTTTGTTAAGTAAACAGTTTTTTCAGTAATAAAATGGTAATATGAAAAAAGTGTATATAACAAAAAAACTAATAATCTTTTTATCAAACAATCTCCGAGTTTAATCATATTTTAGCTAATCTTTTCTCTTAAGAAGACCATTTTATATAAAAAAACTTTGATATTTCTCATATCAAAGTTCGCGTTCTTATATGAAAGTAAACTCCAATTATGATACAATGCGTACTACTCGTGAATTTTTAAGATTTTGCGTACACCTGCTATTTTTGACAGTATTTTTTGCGTACACCTAAAATGGCTGCATACACTAAATTTTGTTTAAATTAAAAGTTTTCTATGTACTACTTTACATTATTTTGTTCTATCATTGTATATTGAAGAGTTGTATAAACTTTTAAATTTGATGATTCTTCTAACAAATCTAATTTTTTAATTCTTTTATGATAAATTCAAAAATTATTGATTTTTGACTAAAAAACAATAAACTATTTTATAGAACCTCATTTACTACATTATCCTGTATTGATATCTTTTATTATTTAACGCTTCATATATTGCACGCTTACAATATATATTTATATTTATTCTTAAACTAATGATGACTTTTTTGATTCAGTGAAAGATAAAAGTCACTAGCATTTAATACCAAGACATTTGTCAGTAGGAAAATTACTTAGAGGATTTATTTCTCAGTGAATCGAAACCATCCATATTAGTGGTTTTTCAGTCAGACACATTAATCTGGTAAATTAAATTGTTTACCCAGATAAAAATTTATTATCATCATCTAATGTTTTATAAACTTTACTAATTAAATTAAAAATTATAATACACCTTTATGATTATCAAAATTTATAATTCCATTTTTTTACTGATAAATTCAACTTCTTAATATATTATTATATACTAAGAATTAGGTTCTTGTATCTATACAGTTTTTAGAGCCATTCCCTATAAATTTTTGTATACATTATTTTTACTAGTTGTGTTAATAGCATATAGCCTAATAATATCAACGCTAAAATCCAAATATAAGTAATTGGAAGTGTAGTCATATCAATTGCTATAGCAAGATCTGTAAAAGCAAATACGCAAGCAATTATACCTACAATTAAGGATGAGGTGATTAATTGCAATGATGAGCGACTTTGAATAAATGGTATTCTTTTAGTTCTAATTACATGAACTATTAAAATTTGAGAAAGTGTTCCGAAAATAAACCAACCTGCTTGGAATAAAGGTTCTAATTCAACTATATTTAACCCTTTACCTAATACAAACCACAAAACAGCAAATGTTATTACGTCAAAAATTGTACTTGTCGGGCCAAACCAAAACATAAATCTTTTAATCGAACCTGCATCCCATTTTCTTGGTTTTTTTATATATGAGTTGTCAACCTTGTCAAAAGGTATTCCTATTTGGGAAAAATCATTTAGTAAATTTTGTGTTAAAATTTGGACTGGTAACATTGGTAAAAATGGTAGAAAGATGCTTGCAATAATTACTGAAATCATATTACCAAAGTTTCCGCTAACAGCCATTTGGATATATTTAATAACATTACCAAATGTTTTCCTTCCTTCTTCTACTCCTTTTTCTAAAACCATCAAATCCTTTTCTAATAGAATTATATCAGCTGTCTCTTTAGCGATATCAACAGCATTATCAACAGATATTCCAACATCTGCTTGCCTTAATGCAAGTGCATCATTTATACCATCTCCCATAAACCCAACGGTATGGCCTATCTTTTGATAAAGTCTTACAACTCTTTCTTTTTGGTTTGGTGAAAGTTTAGACATCAAATTAGTAATTTTAATTTTCTCTATTAATTCCTCATCATTCATATTTTCAATATCAATACCTAATAAAACATTATCAGTATTAATCCCAACTTTATTACAAACTTTAATAGCAACCCCTTCACTATCTCCTGTTAAAACTACAGTTCTAACGCCGTGGCTTGATAATGCTTCAATTGCTTTTTTAGAACTTTCCTTGGGTGGGTCTAAAAATCCAATGAAACCAATTAACACCATATTTGATTCGTCTTTCACACTAAAACTGTGTTCATCAGGTACTTCATTTTTTTGAGCAACTGCAATCATTCTTAGACCGTTTTTATTATGGGTTTCATATGTTTCCATTGCGACCATTTTTGTTTCATTAGTTAGTTCAACTACTTTTCCATTAATTTCAACAAATGAAGAAATATTAAGCATTTCTTCTACTGCACCTTTAGTAATTAATTGTCTTTTTCCAGTTTCATCAACTAAAACAACACTCATTCTCCTTCTTGAAAAATCAAAAGGTATTTCATCTTCTCTATTATATCTTGAGGTTATTTGGTCTACTCCTTTAATATTAGCTCTTTCTATGATTGCAACATCAATCATATTTTTTAAACCGGTTTGGAAATAACTGTTTAAAAAGGCGTGGCGGAGCACACGCACGCTTGACTCTCCGTGCACATCTAAAAAATATTCCAACACGACACGGTCTTGTGTTAAAGTTCCGGTTTTGTCCGTGCATAATA
>JBAYTC010000040.1:0-10099 GCA_041675825.1 Bacilli bacterium
CATTGTAGCAACAAAATTAACAAATTCATCTAAAAATAGTATTACTGGTGCAGAAGTTCCAGGCATGAATACATGAATTAAATTAGTTAATAGTGATACTATAATTGCTGTTTTAACATCACACCAAATAAATACCATAAAGATAATAAGTCCACTAACTTCTAATTTCAAAAATGGTGCTGGTGGGAAAATCGGAATACTAAATAGCATTAGCACACTTGAAACACTTATTAGTATTCCAATTATTGCAACTTTGGTTGTACTTATTCTTTTCTTTTCTTTTTTTCTAACAAGTTGAATCGCCAGTAAAGCATATATTCCTAAAAGGACCGTATTAATAATTATCAATCTTAACATCGAAATGAAATCCTTTGTTGGGTTAGCTGGAGCAGTTGCACTTTCTCCATAATTAACTGTAGGAATTAACAAATAATTGATACCAATGAAAATAATTGATAATAAGAGTGAAGCAATAATAAATTTTTTTATATTATTATCTCCTCTTTTGTTTGATAGTGCTAAATAAAACATAAAAAATAAACTTAGTAGCACAAATACTGATGAAACGATAATCTCTTTTTGATATGTTTCAAAAAAAATTGATATTGTCATATTATCCTCCAAATAAATAAAATGCCCGTATCTTTTACGGGCATTTAAAAAAGCATAAAATGATCCTAATAATAGGAAAAAATTATTTTCTTCTTTCATCTAGACTTTACTATCGGTATTGGAATCTCACCAATTCATGCCATAAGGCTCGCGGACTTTACCGCCGGTCGGGAATTTCACCCTGCCCTGAAGATATTCGATTAATTATATTATACATAATTTATAAGTTTTGTCAAGGGTTATAAGACTTTACTTAAAAATTCTTTTGTTCTTGGGTTGTCTGGTTTAGAAAACAAAATATTTGGACTATTTATTTCTACAATCTTTCCTTCGTCCATAAAAATTACCCTGTCACTGATTTCTTCTGCAAATCTCATTTCGTGAGTAACAATTACAACAGTCATTCCTAAATTAGCAACATACTTTATTAATTCTAATACCTCTTTTACCATTTCAGGATCAAGAGCGCTTGTTGGCTCATCAAAAAGCATTACTTTAGGAGACATGGCTAAAGCACGTATTATGGCTAATCGCTGCTTTTGCCCACCACTTAACTTATTTGGAAAAGAATCTTTCTTATCAATTAAACCTATTTTGTTTAATAGAACCACAGCTTCTGCATAAGCTTCGCTTTTACTCATTTTGTTGGTATTAATTGGAGCCAATGCAATATTATCAATAACTGTCATATTAGGAAATATGTTGAAATGTTGAAAAACCATACCTATGTTATTTCTAAATGAATTTAAGTCTCGACAAACTTCCTTGTGGTTGTTGCTATGCTCAAAGATTACTTGATTTTCAAAGGTTATTTTCCCTTCATTTGGGATTTCCAATAAGTTTAAACATCTTAATAGGGTTGACTTTCCACTTCCACTGGGGCCAATTATTGAGACCACTTCTTTTTCCTTAATCTCAAGATTTATATTTTTTAAAACTGAGAGATTCCCAAAACTTTTGCTTAAGTTTTCAATTTTAATCATTTTTTTTATATGCCCTTTCAATTCTCGAAATAATTTTTGATAAAGAAAATGTTGATATAAAATAAAAGATTGCAACTACAATATAAGCACCAAGAAAATCATAGCTGTCATTACCTATTTGTTTTTGAACAGTCATTAAATCTCCAATAAAAAAAGCAGATCCTAACGATGTTTCTTTTATTATTGTTACATATTCATTTCCAATTGCAGGAATAATGTTTTTAATAGACTGTGGTAATATTACTTTAATCATAGTCTTTCTTTTACTCATACCTAAGCTTCTACTTGCTTCATATTGACCTTTATCGATACTTTGTATACCTGCTCGAATAATTTCAGCGACATAAGCTCCACTATTAACAATTAAAGCTATTGCTATTGCAACAAAAGAACTAATTTCATTACTCAGTAAAATATAAAATATGTATAATTGTAGAAATAATGGTATACCTCTAATTACTTCAATATAGGCTTTCCCTAAAAATTTTAGTATTTTGCTGTTTGACATTGTAAACAAACATACTAGAAAACCAATAATTGCACCACCTACTACAGTTATAGCAGACAAGGCTAACGTAACCCCTAATCCTTTAATCAACAAGGGAAAGTAATTAACTATTATATCAATTATTGATAAGTACATCTCTATCTTCCCTATTCATTTATATCTTCACCTAAAGAAGAAGCCATTGCTTTTGCAGTTTCTAACCACCCTGCATAAAGATTTTGATCAATAGATTTTTGAATTATATCATTAATAATGTCAATTAATTCGTCATTTCCTTTTTTTGCTACAGCAACAAAACCATGACTTTCAACATCAAAATTTTCACTTACAACTGCTAACTTGTCATTGTTACTCATTCTAACTTCGGCTGCATTTGAAGAAATCGCCAAGGCGTCGACTGTTTTATTTAATACTAATGACAAAGCAACATCTAAGTCACTAACAAGTTGTTTTGTAGCATTTGGAAGTTGCACATCTACAAACTCTTCTTGTATACTACCTGATTGCGCTACTATCTTTACTTTGGGATCGTTTAAAGATTGAAGGCTAGTAAATTTGTCCATGTTCTCTTTGAGAATAAGAACCTGTTGATCTCCATCTCCTTCACCAAAATATCCAATTGACATATTAAAGCTTTGGGAACGCTTAGGAGTCCAAGAAAACCCCGAGATTGCTAAATCCACTTTTCCTGTTTGTACAGCCATAAGCGTGGATTCAAAAGACATTTCTTCTATAACTAATGTTACACCCATTTCTCGAGCAATAAACTTCATAAGTTCAATATCTGAACCTAAAAACTTTTCATTTCCTGTTTTGTTTAAATCTACAAACTCATATGGAGCATAATCTGGAGAAGTTGCAATTCGAATTTGCCCTTCTTTCAATAATCCTTCTTTACTCCCACATGCAGACAACAATACACTAAGAACAACTAATACTAATATCAATAACTTTTTCATAATATCCTCCTTAAAATTGTATAAAAAAAGTCTCTTTTTATAAAAGAGACGAAATAATCCGCGGTACCACTCAAATTCTAGCAATAGCTAGCACTCAAATCATTAACGCTGATAAACGTTCTCCCCTACTAGTATTCAAAGAGAAATCATACAAGTGCGTTTCATTTAATAAATTTATGCTAGACTTACACCAACTCTAACTCGCTGAAATAATTTTTTTAAACTACTCTCTTGATCATCGATTATATGTATTAGCAATAAATAATGGGCCATAAAAGGCCCATCTAAAAATTCACTATACTCAAGGATAAATCCTATCTTGTGATTTTATAATAAGCTAATAATAAACTAATTATACTTATTAATTATAATAATGCAATAATTAAATTTTGAAAATGTTTTCAATTATTTATTAAACAATATTTTTTCACTTTTAAACATTTTTAAAAGAACAAATATTAAAATGCTAACAAACACCACCGTACTTGCGATAGTAATTAAGAAATTTGTTACATTAATGTTAAATGAAAATATATCTTTTAAAATGAGCGATATATTATAAATAGGTATTGTATATAACACTTTACTGATTGGTCCACTACTAAACATTGAAAATGTTGGAATTAATATAGCAATTATATAAATTGGCATAGCATACGAAGCAGCTTCTTTTGTAGATTTAGCAAAAGTTGAAGCTAAAAGTATTAAACTTGAAGACAATGCACCTAATACTATTAGAACAGCAAACAAAATGACAAAATCAACAAAACTATAAGAAACGGAGGCATTAATATTAAATAAATCCTTGGCAAATGGCATCGATGCTAAAACTCCAACAAATGATGATGCGGCTGATACAATTGCAATAAATGCAGTCGAAATAATCTTACCAATAATAATACTGTTTCTTCTTATTGGAGCCATAAGCAGTGTAGCCAATGTTCCCCTTTCTTTTTCACCAGCGATAGCATCAGCACCAATTGATAATGTTCCGGCAAATACGAAAGTGATGATCAACATAGGCATTAACATTGCTAATACCATACCCACATTTTTCTTTTCATCTGTATAAGTATCATCCAGATCTATAACAAAGAGATCTGTCTTAATATCTAACTTAGCTAGTTCTATTTCCTTATATGCATTTAGTATTTCCGAAAACAAACTATATGCGCTATACGAGTTGGAATTACCATTATTAGCAAGTATAGTGACTTTTGAATCTTCTGTGAAAACTGAATCTTCAAAGTCATCTGAAAAAGTAACGACTAAATCTAATTCAGATTTAACCAACTTTTCCTTGACCTGTTCCTCAGATAGTCCTTCTGGGTTAAATATAATAAAATTTTCTGAAAAAGCATCAAAAACACCAAGAAAAGAGTCAGGTGCATTTTCAATAATAATCAATGGTTTATAAACCGTCGTCCTATCAATCTCTCCCTTTAAAGAAGTTCCCATAAAACTATAAATACCAAATATTAACAGCCCTGGTAAAATTAAAGTTGAAAAGATTACTCTTGGAAATTTAAATATTTTATCTAGTTCTTTTTTAATAATTTGTTTAATTTCTTTCATGAATAATCCCCCAATTCTTCCTTATAGAGATTAAAGAAAACCTCTTCTAAATCATGTGAAGAACTATTGTTTTTAATGTTTTCTATTGTATCACATAATTTAACTTTACCATTAACGATAATTCCTATCCTATCACAAATTTTTTCAACTAAACTCATTATGTGTGTCGATATAATAATAGTTTTACCTTTATTTTTCATGTCGATAAGATAATCCGTTACAACTTTAGCAGTTATAACATCTAAGCCATTTGTTGGCTCATCGAAGATAATAATATCCGGGTCATGCACAAGTGACACAGCTATGGATACTTTTTGTTTCATACCAGTTGACAAGTCGCCAATTTTTGTCTCTGCAAATTTAGTAATTTCAAACTTATCGAACAACTCATTTTTTCTCTTTTCAATATACTCATCGTTTAAGTTGTGAAACTTTGAGAAATAATCATAGATATAGTTTGGTGTGAATTGGTCTTCAAGTTTCAATTCATTTGTTAAAAACGCAATTTTTTTCCTTACATCTAAATCATTACTAATATCAATTCCATCGATTAGAATATTACCTTCGTCAGGTTTAATTAGAGTTGCAATACAACGTAATGTTGTAGTTTTCCCTGCCCCATTAGAACCAAGTAACCCGAAAATCTCTCCCTTGTTTACATAAAAGTTGACATCACTAATTGCAACCTTTAATTTTTCATTTGTTTGATTTATCTTTCTCTGCTTAGCAGATAAAGAAAATGTCTTTTTAATTCCTGTAACTTCTATAATTTTCATTTTTCCCCCCCTTATGAAAAAATAGTCACCTTAGTGACTATTTGAAATTCTCTTCTGTTAACTTTGTCATTTTAACGAAGTCCTCAGAATCTAAACTCGCGCCACCTATTAATGCGCCATCGATATTTGGTTTTGACATCAATTCAGCAATGTTGTCTACTTTTACTGATCCTCCATACTGGATTCTCATTTCATCAGCTGTTTCTTTGTCAAACAATAAAGCAACTTTATCTCTAATAAAAGCACACGTTTCTTCGGCCATATCTGCAGTTGCTGTTTTACCAGTACCTATAGCCCATATTGGTTCATATGCAATGACAAGATTTTTGATATTATTCGAATCTAACTCATTTAAAGCAATCTCTAATTGAGTCGATATAATATTATTGGTATTTCCAGCTTCCCTATCTTCTAAACTTTCACCCACACATAAAATTGGTAATAAATTATGTGAAAAGGCGGTTTTTAATTTTAAGTTTACAGTTTGATCGGTCTCGTTGAACATTGCTCTTCTTTCGCTATGGCCGACAATGACATAAGTCACTCCAACACTATTTAGCATAGAAGCAGAAATTTCTCCTGTAAATGCACCTTTTTCCTCAAAATGCATATTTTGAGCCCCTATTTTAATGTTTTCTTTTTGTCTTTTAACTAAGCATCTTAATACATATGAGGGAGCGCAAACTACATTATCTATGGTAGACGGTACTCTGTCTACAACAGCATAAATAAATTTTAAAGCTTCATCTCTAGTTTTATGCATTTTCCAGTTAGCCGCGATGATCGGTTTTCTCATGTTACACCTCTATTTAATTAACAAGCTTTTAATTCGTGAAATAGCTTCCTCAGCGTCATCACCTTTAGCTTCAATTTCAATTTGTGCCCCTTCAAGAACAGCTAGAGACATAATCCCTAAAATAGATTTTAGGTCAACTTCTTTATTCAAGTATTTTAAAATAATATCTGAATCATATTCTGAAGCAGATTGCACCACTTTTTGCGCTAACAATGCATCTATTCCAGATGTGTTTTCTACAGTTAGGCTTACAACTTTGTACATAATATTCCTCCTAAATTAATATTTTTTTGTTATTTATCATTAATTGAAGATACACCAGGCAGTTCTTTTCCTTCTAAATATTCTAAAGAAGCACCTCCACCAGTTGAAATATGAGTAAACTTATCTTCAAATCCTAATTGAATTGCTGCTGCGGCAGAATCTCCTCCACCTATAACAGTTGTTGCATCTGCTAGCATCGCTATCATTTGACATATAGCTTTTGTACCATTTGCAAAATTAGGGAATTCAAATACTCCTGCAGGTCCATTCCATACGACTGTCTTAGCATCTACTAGTTCTTTTTTAAATAATTCAATTGTCTTTGGACCAATATCTAGACCCATTTTATCTTTTTGAATATTTGAGTCCTCTGTAATGTGTGGAACTGCATCAATATCAAATTTATCTGCAGTTACATTATCGATTGGAAGTACGATTTTACCTTTTGCTTTTTCTAATAACCCTTTTGCAAATTCCACATATTCCTCTTCGAATCTACTAGTTCCAATTTCAATACCACTTGCTTTAAAAAATGTATATGCCATAGCTCCACAAATAAATATTTTGTCAGCTTTATTTAGTAAATTCTCAATAACTGATATTTTATCACTTACTTTAGCGCCACCTAATATTGCAACAAATGGTCTTACTGGAATATCAACTGCTTCACCAATAAATTTAATTTCTTTTTCCATTAGAAAACCAGCTGCAGTCTCTTTTATATTACTAGCTATACCCACATTTGAAGCATGCGCTCTATGAGCGGTTCCAAATGCATCATTTACAAAAACGTCACCAAGGGATGCCCAATATTTTCCTAAGTCAGGATCGTTTTTTGATTCTTTCTTTCCTTCAATATCTTCAAATCTTGTGTTTTCAAACATTAAAATCTCTTTTTCTTTTAATGACTTAATTTTATTTTCTAATTCTGCTCCTCTAGTATATGGAACAAACTTAACATCTTGACCAAGTAATTCGGATAATCTAACAGCTACAGGGGCTAATGTGTTTGCTTTTTTATCTTCTTCAGACTTAACTCTTCCTAAGTGTGAAAAAAGCACTAACTTAGCATTGTTATCCAGAGCATACTGAATGCTTGGAATCGCCTGAACTATTCTGTTGTCATTTGTGATTACTCCATCCTTGATTGGGACATTAAAGTCAACTCTCATTAAAACTGTTTTCCCATCTAATTTTAAATCTCTTATTGTTTTCTTCATTATAGAAACGCCTCCTTATACTGATATATTATAACATAGTTTTGTTAGAAAGTATATAGTTTAGAGTAAAGAAACCGCCTTCATGGCGGTCTATTTAATTAATTTTTCTTAATTCTTAAATCGGTTTCCATATCAAAGAAATGACATTTATTCATATCAAATGCTAATTGAATATCATCATTCATATGAACATCAACTCTTGCATTAACTCTTGCAACAATTGGTTGTGTATTCACGGCAGCGTATATTAAAGTTTCCGCTCCTAAAAGTTCGGCAACATCTACTTTTAAATCTACAGTAGAGTCTTTATAAGTTTCAATCACTACATTCTCATCATGAATATCTTCTGGTCTAATTCCCATAATAATATTTTTCTCTAAGTATTTTTGTTCTTTCAACATGTTGAATTTTGCTGTTGGAACTTTAAGTTTTGTAATACCTACCTTGTGATCTCCACATACAAAGAAGCCATCTTCCATAACTTGTCCTTCTAAGAAATTCATAGGAGGAGTTCCAATAAATCCACCAACAAACTTATTATTAGGGAAATCATAAATTTCTTTTGGTGAACCTATTTGTTGAACTAATCCATCTTTCATAACAACAATTCTAGATGCCATTGTCATAGCTTCAATTTGGTCATGTGTAACATAGATAGTAGTAATACCTAATTTTTCTGTAATTTTAATTATTTCAGTTCTCATTTGTACACGCAATTTTGCGTCTAGATTTGATAGTGGCTCATCCATTAAGAATACTTTTGCATCACGAACAATAGCTCTACCTAAGGCAACACGTTGACGTTGACCTCCAGATAATGCTTTTGGTCTTCTATGTAGTAAAGCTCTTAATCCTAATATTTCAGCAGCATTATTTACTCTTCTGTCAATTTCATCCTTTGAAAATTTACGCAATTTCAAACCAAAAGCCATATTATCATATACAGTCATATGTGGATAAAGAGCGTAGCTTTGGAAAACCATTGCAATGTCTCTATCTTTTGGTGCAATATCATTAACAACCAAATCATCAATTCTTAACTCACCTGATGTAATATCTTCTAAACCAGCAACCATTCTAAGTGTGGTTGTTTTTCCACATCCAGATGGGCCTACAAAAACGATAAATTCTTTATCTTTAATGTGTAAATTAAAGTCAACAACGGCATGAACATTTCCATCATAAACTTTATTAATATTTTTTAAAGTAACTGTAGCCATAATAATACCTCCTACATTTTTTTTACTTATTCAACATATATATTATACTCATTATTTGTTAGAAACTCAATGTGCAACATGCACAATAATTTATTGTTCTAGTAGCATATGCATAGCTATAGCATGCGAGAACTTTTGAATGCTTAATCCAGTATAGTCTTTTATTAAATCGAGTTTATTAATTACAGTATTTCTGTGCATATATATATCTTTCGATGCCTTAGATACATTTAAATCATTTTTAAACATTGATTTAATAACCATTTGTAAGCTAACATCATTATCAATATAATATAATACTTCTGATTTTATATATCTGAGTAAAGATTTAGATTGTGTTGAAACTCGCATAATAAGTTGGTAGTTATCAAAAAAATAACCCGGTGTATCATTCATCATGATTAATATCTCTTTTAAATATGTTCCTTCATTCTTAAAAAAATTTAATGACATTTTCCCACCTACAAAAACTTTTATAGTTGAACCAAAATCATCATTTATGGAGTTAATCATATATTGCAATTGAGACTCAATACTGTTGTCAAATAGTATTAAAGAAAAATATTCATAGCTAACAACAAAATTTATCTCATATAGTTCTTCGAATATTTTTATAACTAAATTCTTGTTTTCGTTTGCCAAACCTTCGAATGAAACGACCATAAAATGACTTTTTTTTATGCAATTATCAATTACATTCATATGATTGATATATGTTTGATAAAGTAGATTATTAAAATCTAATGTATCATAGTTCTTATTTTTCATTATTATACCTCGCTAATAAAAGACTGAATAAATAAAGTAATAAACAATAACAAAAAATACATTTATAATGTATTTTTATATATACTAATTATAACATACTTTAATATAAAAAAAAATATAAATTGTAGTTTTTGCGCTTTTCATAGCTACGTATATTCATCTTTAATTATACTAAAAAAGTTCACTTATATAAATCATCTATTGTAAAGAGTGACTTATATAAGTGAACTTTATGTTAAATGGCGGAGGAAGAGGGATTCGAACCCCCGCTCGCTGTTAACGACTTTCGGTTTTCAAGACCGACCCCTTCAGCCAGGCTTGGGTATTCCTCCAAAATTAACATGGTGGCTCGGGACGGAATTGAACCGCCGACACATGGATTTTCAGTCCATTGCTCTACCGACTGAGCTACCGAGCC
>JBAYTC010000041.1:0-9533 GCA_041675825.1 Bacilli bacterium
CTTTATAAGACCAAGTATTTGTATCTAGTCTAGATAGACCATTTGCTAGAGAATATGAACCAATCATTTCTCCATGCTCTAAATCAAGAACATTTGCAGATGATGTGCTTCCAATAGGCGATGATGGTTTATTATAACCAGCTATTAAATCTGATTGTCTTATTACCGAAACATCATTATATAAATAATTATTTGTATTAGATGTAATATAACCAATAATCCCACCTAAACTAGATGTCGATTTGGAATATACAGCTCCGACATTATATGAGTAGTTTACTTGCGAGCTAGATGCATAACCCACTAGTCCGCCTGTATATGAAGATTCAGATTGCACCAATCCAACATTATAAACATATTCAACTCTACCAGTATGTACTCTACCTGTAACTCCACCGGTGTATTGATTACCATTAATTGTTCCATTATTATAAGAATATTTGATAAAATAATTTGTACTTGATGGATTAAAATATCCAACAATACCACCTACATAGTTTCTACCACTAACACTCGCGTTATTATATACATTAGTTATGTTAGTTGTACCAATTGCATAACCAACAATCCCACCAACATTGTCATAACCAACAACAGTTCCTGAAGTTGAAAGGTTTGTAATTGTAGCAGAATTTACATAACCAAATAAACCTATATGATTTGTTATGTCATAAATGTCTAAGATAAAATTAGCCCCATTACCATCGAAGTTACCATTAAATGTTTTACCTGAATATCCTATTGAATGATAATATCTATTTGATAAATCAATCTCTGTTATCCCATCTGCAACCTTAATAAAAACACCATTTAATGTATTTCCGCCATAAACAATGTCCGAAATAATTTTCATATCTGTTGGAACATTAATTAGTATTGGGTCAGAACTTGTGCCGGTTCCAGTTGATGAAAAGAAAGTAGTGGTTTTTGCTGACTGACTGGATTGATTATTAATTGTCGTATTTGAATACGTTGAAAAATATGATAATTGTGGATAGTATACACTAATATCCCCATTAACATAAGTTGAGTTTTGTGATGAAAATTTATTAGGATTTAAATTAACATAATTATCGCTGATAACAAAAGGACCAGTTAGATATTCTGTTGTTATTCCCTTAACAGTATCACTATTTGTTTTATTTCCATATGCTTGAGTAGGCTTATTAAGTCCACCAAATGTTGAAGATTGAGTAATTTTATACTCATCATAATAACTTCTTTGAGATGTGCCTGCAAGTTCATGCCCAATAACACCACCAACATTTGATGATGCAAAAACAGAACCATAATTAAGAACTTCAATAACAGAACCATTATTGGTTCCGATGGCTCCACCAACGTAATTATTACCGATCACGATATTTGAATTAAATGCATAATTTAGGTTACCATTATTTCCATTATAACCTAAAATACCACCAACATTGTTACTACCTGTTATTACTGCATCAACATACACATCAGTGATCGTTGCATCAGAATATCCTGCTACTCCACCAACATAATCATTACCTGTAACACTCCCTGAAACTGAAAGGTTTTTAATAACTCCGTTAGTAACATAACCAAAAAGACCTTGATAGTTTGTACCATTAAGGTTTAATATAAAGTTAGTCCCATTACCATCAAAGTTACCTTTAAATGGTTTTGCTGCTGATCCTATTGTTGAAAAATTGTCATTTAAGCTAATTGTTGGCGTCACGGTTGGAACAGCAAAATTTAAGCCAATAGTGTTATTCCCGGCATCAACAAATTCAGATAAATATCTCATGTCTTGTGATGTTCTAATTTGATATGGGGTATCTAAAGTACCATTACCTATAAATAAACTTGTTGTTACAGATTGTAAACTATCATTTTTTTGAGTTAAAGAGCCCTCAGAAAAAACTTTAAGCTGTGGATAATATCCAACAGTTCCATTATTATCTTTAAATTCCCAATCGGTAACGCTGAAAGATGAAAAATTATTATACAATGCATTAACATCAATCATCTCACCATGATTTAAATCAAGGAAGGTTCCAGAACTATTGATGTTTCCACCAATAGAAGTTGCTTTATTTTTCCCAGAGATATTAGGGGCAGCTTCAAGTTTATAAACATCATTAAAAGAATGCGAATAACTTCCACTACTTCTATAACCTATTACTCCACCAATGCTTGATGAACCATATACAAATCCAGAATTATAACTGAAATTTAAATTACCTGACAATTGATATCCGACAACGCCACCAGTATAGGTACCACCGATAATTGTACCTGAGTTATATAGATTTTGTGCTATACCTACTTGTAGTCTACCTACTAAACCACCCACTTGTGATGTACCAGTAATTTCACCAGAATTATATGAATTTGTAATTGCAATATAGTTATTACTATTAGCTAATCTACCGACGATTCCCCCAACATATGTTGACCCATTTACAGATGCTTTATTATGTAAGTTCTCAAAATAACTGTTACCAGTTGAGTAACCTACTATACCTGCTGAATTATTACCACCAATACTATACCCACTAACAGTTAAGTTTTTAATAGTAGCATTGCTAACATATCCAAACAAAGCTGAATATGTTGTTGAAGGGAAATTTAAACCAATTTTAAACTCGGCTCCATTACCATCAAAATGCCCATTAAATGTTTTCCCATTATATCCAATAGGGTAAAAGCCAACGCTTGTTAAATCGATTTCGGTTACTTCGTCTCCAACCTTTATATATTGATTTGCGAAATTGTTATTTTCAATATTAACCATATCGGAGAATTTTTTCATATCTTGAGCATTATTGATAATCAAAGGTTCATCAATTGATCCACCCAATCCTTCTTGAGGAAACACTTCAGTAGAAGACAACATTAAAAAACTACTATTAGATACAGTTTTTTGTATATGCAAATCAAAAACTGTACTATTAATAGTAGTATCATTCTTAAAATTTATTCTATTGTATTCTTCATCGGTAAACCCCTCAATGTTTGCCGTACTGACCTTGCCCTGGCTGTCATCCGTAATTAAAAAGCCTTTAGATAATCCTAAAAAAGTAAATGAAATAATAATAAGTATAAAAACTAAATAAGAAAGAATTTTTTTCTTCATGTAGATTTAAACCTCACCTTTTTTTAATAACAATGATTAATATTTATTACCCTAAATGAACTAATTAATTATGTCAAAAAAAAATTAAAAAACATATATATTTATTTTACACTGATAGAAGTAAAATTGCAACCATAATTTAAAATAAATTTCAAAATTAACACTTTATAAAGCGTTTTCATTTACAATAAACATACTCATTCAGTAGATTTTGAGTTAGTTTTAGAACTCTATTATGTTGAAATAATGAAGAAAATGTGTTTTCTAGGAAGAAAACACATAAACAACTACTCTTTTTTTAGCCACATTATTTTGATTATCACTTACAACAAAGTCTATAAAGTATTCACCTTCCTGATAATAATTAACATTATCTACAACTGCTATTTGGCTAGTTAAATCTCCATCAACTAAATCCCAAGCAACAACCCCATTTTTATAATCCGGTATTTCATTAGGGTCTTTTGATTCTTCAGCAATCGTATATGTAAAAAAGTTGGGAATATTATAAAAAACTGGTTCATTCAAATCAATAATATATAAGTTTCTTTCAACTTCCTTAGTATTACCACTATCATCTGTAACACTATATACTATTAGATATGACGAAAGAATAGTAAAATCTATGGAATCTATTTCTATAATATCCGAATTACTATATATTTTAATTGTTAGCATATGTGTCAGATCGACACTTAAAACGTCATCATAGTATTTAAAAGCCTCAACTCCATCAAGTAAATCAGGGCTACTGTTGCTAGCCGGATAAATTATATCTTTTGTGCCTGTTATAATTGGTGGATCAACATCATTAATAACCTTAACATACATTTCTTTATGGGAATTATTCCCTAAACTATTTATGGATTCATAAACTATATAATAATCTCCAATTTCATTAATGTAACTATTATAAAACTCTGTTATATCAATTAGTTCACTACTGTATTTGGTTTTAAAATATATTTTTAAGTCATCAGTTATATCTTTGTCATTATAGTCATGAGCTTCAACATCCTTGGAAAAATCAACAAACAAGTTTCCTAAATCTATAATTTCATAGTCTTTTACTCCAATAATTACAGGACTATCTACATTTAAGACTATTACATCTCTTGAAACCTTGGCAATATTATTATCATTATTAACTATATACTCAATTTGATACTTACCTTCTTGTTCAAAATCAATCTTTGATTCATCGATTATAATAAAATTTGTTAAATCTATTCCTTCATTAGAGAATGCTTTTATCCCATAAAGTAAATCATCACTGGAAAATTCTTTGGAAATTTCCAAGTACAATGGATCCTCCCACCCATAAAAGACAGGAGTTTTTTCTTCTTTTTTAACAACCAAATCTACAATACTTTCACCAATGTTTCCATAGTCATCAATAATTTTATACGTTACTTGATAAACACCTAGCATATTATAGTTTACTTTGCTATCATCTACTGTAATCCTTATATCTTGATTCTTATTATAAGTAATATCTTTACCATCAACATCATATGCTCTTATATCAGTAGCAAAAAAATTAAGTTCATCATCTTCTAAATAATAAATTAAATTAATAGTATTAATTATAAATGGACTTTTATGCTTGATTATAATATTTATTGAATCGATAACTGATTTGTTGAACTTATAATAAATTAAATATTTTCCAGGTACATTCCAGTTTACCTCAGAATCGTCAATAGAAAAATCAATAATTTTACCCTTATTCGTGACGGTCACTCCATCAATTAAGTTGGGTTTTTCATCACCAATAACATAGTTCACTTCCTCTACATTACCAAGGATTTGAAAATCTTCTCGCTGATAATTTATGATAAAAGTCGTTATAGCAGCTATAGCAATTATACCAAAAGATAAAAACATCCATTTTTTCATAAAGCACACCTTTTTCTTTTATAATTATACCATTAAAAATTGTTACAATCAAACATAAAATTTGCTATTAAAAAAAGCCCCTAAGGGCTTTAATTGTTTTACCAAGTATATTGACCAGGAACTAATGCGTTTAAAGTGATTTCATGAGTTGTTGAACCTTTTGTTACTTTAATAGTATAAGTAACATTAGTTGTCTCAACAGGAGCAGAAATAACTCTTCCTGTATTATCAATTATTTCCGTATTATTAGAAATAAACTCAATCTCATAATCGCTAAAATTCTTTTGAATATTATATTCAGCATGAACAAGATCATAGAATTCATCTAATAATCCTGCAGTCATCATTGTTCTTGGACAAGGTTTTCCACTAAAATGGTTATGAGTAACAATTCTATCAACACCTAAATCATGTTTTAATGCTAACATAACAGCATGTTTAGCAGTTAGATGCCAAGTATAGTAAACATCAGATCCATTATTAACTGCAGTTTCAATACCAATACTATTGTTGTTACCACCGTGATTCGCTATAGTTTTAAATGATGCAAAATGGGTTTTATTCATCCAATAATAGCCATCAATTACAGTCGTATAAATACCATTTTCAGTAATTTGAGCTGCAATAGGCGCTAGAATATCTGATTCAACACCATTAAGTTCAAAATAACCACGTTCATTAACTATAATAGTTGGTTTATCTGTAGTAGCTTCAACTCCTGTATTTAGAAGTTCAAATTCTCTTGAGCCATCTCCAGCATGATAACCTTTAATAGTATCTTCTAATTGTTGGAATACACCTTCATTTCCAATTGTATAATGCCATGATGTTCCAGTATTTGTAGGGTTAATACACCAATTAGAATTTGCTTGAGCAGTAGATGAGCTAGCAGAACCTGCTGTATCATGTATCGCAATGAATTCAATAGAATTCATTGTAACTCCACTATGGTTCTGTCTTCCTTCCGGTAACATATTTTTGGTTGTTGTATATGTTCCAAAATGGAAATCAGAAACAGTATTATAAATTCTATTAGGATAATCTAATTTTCCATCATCACTGCCAATGTAAAGTATTTCTTTTGTAAATAGTACGCCGGTATTAATTTCAATAAAGTATTTGATTAAATCATCAGTAACTTCATCACCATAAACTGTGATACCAACTTCTTGTGATAATTCACCAACAGTAGCAGTAATTATTACATTACCACTAGCTTTACCTGTTACAACACCACTTGCATCAACTGTTGCAATTAACGTATCACTTGAAGTATATGTTACTTGTTCGTTTGTATTTGAATGTATCTCAGCCTCTAAAGTCAACTCTTCATTAACTTTGATAGCTCCATTACCATTGTATCTAACATCTAATCTCTCTTTTGATACAACTTCAAATGTTAAAGTTGTTGCTATATTTCCATTAGCTTCAGATGAAACAGTAATTGTAACCATTCCTTCTGATAAAGCTGTTATTAATCCTGATGAACTAACAGTCGCAACTCCAGGATTGCTACTTGAAAAGTTAACTTTTTTAACTGAAGAATTAGCTGGTACTACTGCAGCTGATAATTGATATGTAGTTAAAAGTTCTAGTTCAGCGATTGGATTATTAATAACAACATCAGTTGGAACAATTATTGCTCCAGTATCATAAGTTGGAACTTCTTCTATTGTAGCAAAATTATTTGTATTAGATGCAACTCCAGTAAATTTAGAACTTGCCGGAGATACTCCTTCACTAAAGAAGTTTTGTTCAAGCTTAGCGGCAGTTCCACCTGTTACATTATTTGAGAAATATGTTGATGGAGTAGTATCAACAAATTTGTTAAATTTTACATTGATATCAAGCATTGAAGTTTCAACTGTTCCTGTATGATCTACTCTAATAGCAGATCCAGAAGCACCTGAAGAGTTAGTAATATTTTTGAATGTATTGTATTCAATATTAATAAATGCTTGATTTTCTTGAGTAAATCCTGTATAAGCTCTAATTTGAATTCCACTACTTACACTTTCAAACATATTATTTATAATATCAATTTGTGTAGCACTTGTTTGTGCTGAGAAGAATATAGGGAATTGTTGGAATTGATAGAATGTATTAGATTCTATTAATACCGGCATAGTAGAAGAAAGATAATATACTCTTAAAGCATCATTAAATTCGCTCTTACTTGACTCTAAATAATTACCAACAAATGTTAAATCTTCTAATTTATCAATATTTACGATTCTTGGTGATCCAGCAGCAACAAAACGATTATAACTTACATTAACACGATAATGTTGTTGAACATTAGTACTTTCACCTTTTAAGAATAATAATCCATTATCACCTGAACCAACAGTTGAGGCAACAAAATTATTATAAATAAATGTAAAGTCACTAATTCCACCAGATGATGTAACTTTACCTGCACCAGTAAATCCAAGACCATTAATCTCAAGACCACTAACACCTGCAGCAATATTAATGATTCCTGTAAATGTTGCCTCAGGTGATCTAGCTTCTGTATTAGGGTCTTTATTCATATTTGCTGAGGTAATAGTTAAATCATTTTTATTTATTTCAACATTTTCAGCATATGTTCCACTAATAACGTAGATTACATTTCCTTCTGAAGCTGCATCAATAGCATCATTTAGACTACTAAATGCATTTTCACCAATTATTAATTCTTTTCCATTAAAGTCAACCTTATCTGTATCTATGTTGCTTTCCCATTCAGCACTTACATATAAGTCAACTTTACCTGTTTGTAGTTCTAGTACTGCTTCATTATAAGCTGTAATAGTTTCAAAATTATTAGCATATGATGCTACATTAAAGAATTTTGAGGAAACTGATGATAAATCAACAATTGGATTACCCGAATTGTCTTCATAGTAATTTAATTCAAAATCCATAGTTATTGGATTAGTTGTAGCCGAATCAGTACCAGACCAGTTTCTATAATAATAAGTTGTAGGTACACCCTTGAAAACATTATAGTTAGCCTTACCTGTCCAAGGATTACTTGCATGATTTGCAGATGTTGCATTATTTCTAATATTTATGTAGTTAGCACAAGTTTCAAAAACATTAAATTCGATTATTACATCAGTTTTCTTCTCTTGATAATTTCTAGCAGAAAAAGCTCCTGAATAATAACTTTGACTAACTTGTCCAATGTTTTTAAAATTATTATGTCTTACGATTATTGTAGCTGGTTGAGCATCAGTACCACCATATATTCTAAAATAAATACCATTATATCCACCCATAACATCATTAACAAAATCGTTATTTGTGAAAACTAATTCTCCAGTATTGTATCCACCAGTGTCAAATCTTATCGCATCGCGTTCAAAGTTTTTGAACACATTATTATCTACTGTAACATTTTCTACTCTAGTAAAGTTAATATTAGCATCACTAACGTTTTCAAATCTATTGTAATTAAAAATTAGATTTTTAATCATGTCATTTGCGCCATTGCTGAATGTCATGAATCCTGAAGTATAACCAGCAGCTTCAATCCAAGTTGCTGTAGCTTTTGTTGTATCATAAACTTTATTATATGTGAAACGGAAATTATCAATTTCACTAGCAACAACTCTTGCACTTCCAGTAAATGACAAACCATTAATTGTAATATTTTCTGCTTTTGCAGCAATTGTTATAACCCCTTTAATAATTGCCTCATCTGCTCTTTCTCCTGTATTAGGATTAATAAAAGCATTAGGTCCCATTAGAGTTATATTATTATTTGAAATAGTAACATTCTCAGTAATTTCACCTTCTATAAATACTTTATCTGTAGCAACAGCTAAAGCGTCACTTAATTTTCCAAATGCATTTACACCTACTGTATACTCAACACCTTTGTAAGTAACTTTAGAGTTATCATCAGCAGTTAATAAATTTGGATTAACATAAACATTATTTTGAACAGGTACATCCTCAGTGATTAACTCGAATCTAGCAAATACCTTCGTATCATGAGCAACATCAATTTGTGTTAATGAGGCACCATTAAATGTATTATTTAAGTACCATCCCTTAAATTCATAACCATCTTTTGTTGGTTCTTTAAGGATAATTGGTAAATCATATACATCATAACTACTTATGTTATCTTGATGATTTGTACCACCATTCAACTCATAATTAAGTGTGTATGCATATTTCTCAAGCCATTTGGCATATACTGTTGTATTTTCAACTAATTGAAGTTCTTTTACTTCATTAATAAATGCTGAATCTTTATACCATCCTACAAAAACAAATCCTTGTCTTGTCGGTATTTCCAGTGTATATGGAAGTTGCTTATTAGTATATGTTGCTTGCGCTTCTGGATGATTTGTACCACCATTCAAATTATAAGTGATACTTGCACTCACTTCTTCTTCATCCCAGTTTGCATACAAAGAAATATTTTGCTTAGAACCTGCAGGAATAGTAGTTAAAGCATCACCAGTAAATGCGCTATTATTAAACCAGCCCAAGAAATCATAACCATCTTTAGTTGGACTAGGTAATGTTA
>JBAYTC010000042.1:0-9472 GCA_041675825.1 Bacilli bacterium
AACAGGGATGGATGAACATGGACAAAAAATTCAAAACCAAGCAAAAGAGTTAGGGATGACTCCTCAAGAGTTGGTTGATGAAATTGCGGTTAACACTAGTAAGTTATGGGAAGATTTAAAAATCACTAATAATGATTTTATAAGAACAAGTGAAAATCGTCATAAAAAAGTAGTTCAAGATGTTTTTGAAGAATTACTTAATAAAGGTGATATTTATTTGTCGACTTATGAGGGTAATTATTGTGTGTTTGATGAATCCTTCTTCACTAAATCTCAACTTAAAGATGGGGATATGTGCCCTGATTGTGGGAGAAAGACACAACTAGTAAAAGAAGAAAGTTATTTCTTGAAATTAAAGAAATATCAAGATAAATTACTTAAGCATATTGAAGATAATCCGGATTTTATTGAACCTGTTTCAAGAAAGAATGAAGTTGTTTCTTTTATTAAACAAGGATTAGAAGATTTATGTGTTAGTAGGACCAGTTTTGATTGGGGAATTAAAGTAAAGAGTAATCCTAAACATGTTGTTTATGTTTGGATTGATGCCTTAACTAACTATTTATCAGCATTGGGATATAAATCAAGTGATGATAGTTTATATCAAAAGTATTGGTTAAACGGTGATAAAGTAGTACATGTTGTTGGTAAAGATATATTGCGATTCCATGCGATTTATTGGCCGATAATGCTTATGGCTCTTGATGTACCAATCAAATTTAAATTATATGTTCATGGATGGTTTTTACGCAAAGAAGGTAAAATGAGTAAATCATTTGGTAATGTTGTTTATCCAATGGATATTGTTAACCAATATGGGTTAGATAGTTTAAGATACTTCTTAGTTAGTCAGATGCCTTTAGGAAGTGATGCGATATTTAGTTTTGATCGTTTTTACGAAAAATACAATTTTGATTTGGCCAATGATTTGGGTAATCTTGTTAGTCGTTCTATTTCGATGATCAATAAATATTTTGATGGTAAGGTTGTAAAACCGACTAAACATCACTTTGTATTTGATAAGGAAATCGAAGAAGTTATGGCAAATGTTATTTTGAAATATCAAGAATCATTTGATAATTTCTTATTCCAAAATGGATTAAATGAGGTTTGGAGTTTAGTTAGACGTGCTAATAAGTATATTGATGAAACACTTCCTTGGACATTAGCAAAAGATGAGAGTAAATTTGAAGAGTTATCTTCAGTAATGTATCATTTGTATGAAGCAATTAGAATTATTGGGATAATGGTAAGTCCAGTTATGCCTGATGCTTCAGATATTATTTTAAAAGAATTAAACGTTTTGAGTGCTAATATCAGTGATTTAGTTTATGGTAAAACCGAATATGCAACAGTTACTAATAAACCACAAATCCTATTTAAACGTTTAGATATAGAAGAAGAGTTGAAAAAAAATGCATGAAACTAGTTTATTTTTGCCGATAATAATATTGCTGGGGGTCTCTTCAGCAATTTGTTTGGTTGTATCACTATTAAAATTTAGGCTTTTACCAACCTTTGTTTTTGAAGTGATCGCGGGTATTGCTTTAGGTCCAATATTTATTAAGTATTTTAAGGATCATAATTTTGAACAAATGATTAATTTCTTATATGTTATCGGTTTTAGTATGATCATGTTCTTAAGTGGGTATGATGCAAATCTGAAACTGTTTAAGGACAAAAGAAAAAACACTAAAACCCATATAAATATTGTTAGAACAAGCATCTTTATTATTGTAATGATTTATATTGTTGGTCTTATTGCTTCACTACTCTTTATCAAGGAATTTGATAAAGTTGCTTTAGGGATAATTCTTCTGACGATAACTTTCTCTTCAACATTTGCTGGAGTCGTTGCTCCTTTAATTAGTGTTGAACATTTGCATGGAACCTATTGGGGTAAGTTTGTCGTTACATTTAGTTTTTTAAATGAATTAATTTCGGTTGTGTTATTGACAATATTTATGGTTGCTAATAATATATCTATTAATAATTTAATTGGCTATTTAATCATAATTGGAATATTCTTCCTGATGTATTTAATTCTTAAAATAAGAAGAGGAAGAAGAATAGAAGAAGGAATGGTTTTCTTTTCCACAAAAATAATAATTGTCGCTCTTGCAGCTTCAGTTTATTTTAGTGAATTAGGTGGAGGAGAATATGTTTTAGGTGCTTTCTTATTAGGGTTCTTCTTAAGACTTGTTAAGTTGAATCATCACAAGATGAAGTATTTAGAGGCTATTGGCTATGGTATGTTTATTCCGATGTTCTTTGTAACATTAGGGATGAAGATCGATATAGTTCACATATTTGCTCATCCAAATATGATTTTAATGGCTTTATTGTTATTTGCTGCCTTTATGGTTGTTAAATTACCACTGCTTTATTTATTTAATTGGTATCGTAAAGGAACAGTTTTTACGACTATTGCCCTAGCATCAGTTACTTTAGTAGTAGCTGCTACTGCTGAGCATCTTGGCGTTCATTATGAAATATTTAGTCACGAGTTTGGACAGTCTTTGTTATTGGCAGCAGTACTTACAACTATCATTGGACCATTGGTCTTTGAGATTTCTTGTTTTGGTCCATTAAGACACCTTCGTGCACAGGAGAGAGCTATAAATTATGAAGATATTGAATTATCTTAAAAACCGTCAAATTTCGATGGTTATAAATATGCTGGTAGGTACTATTATATATAGTATAGCCGTTGTATTTATCCTAGATTTAGGTGAGTTTTATGCGGGAGGAGTAACTGGTTTTAGTCAGTTATTAACTAGGGTTTTAGGTGGCTTTGATATCCATATATCAAAATCCATATTTGTTGCATTATTTAATGCCCCACTGTTTATTATAAGTTGGAAGGGCGTTAGCAAACGTTTTGCTGTTTTAAGCGTTATAAGTGTAGGTTTACAAGTAATTTTGTTATTCGTATTTGAAAAAATAAGAATGGCTGGGTTTTCTCCTTTTATTGAACTTGCTGATGAGAAATTGCTTCTTGCAATTGTTGGTGGATTACTAACTGGAGTCGGATGTGGAGTTGTACTTAGAGGTGGATCTAGTAGTGGTGGGTTAGATATCATTAGTCAATATGTTAGTTTGAATAAAAACATTTCATTTGCAAAGTTTTCTTTATCTGTTGATTTAGTTATTATTACTGCAGGTGGACTAGTTGCTGGAAACATTGCTGTTGCTATTTTCACAATCACGAGAATGTTAGTTCATATTATAACTCTAGACAAGATTCATACCATTTATCGCTATATTAGAATATCTATTGTAACAACTGAAAAAGATAAAATTAGACCAGAACTTGTTTCAAGATTTCATCATGGAGTTACAATATATCAAGTTGTTGGTGGATTTACCAATCAAGAAAAATGGGTTTTAGAAGCGGTTGTTTCCAGCTATGAAGTTGCTGAATATCGTTTGTTAGCATCATCTTTAGATCCAAAGTGTTTTATAACAACATCAAGGATCGAATCAGTATTTGGTAATTTCAAAAGAAAAACTATTACATAGTTTTATATTGACAAAATTAGGGTTTTAGGGTATTATATTACAGGTACGTTTTATTAAACCCACAATAAAGCCCTTCGGATTTTTTAAATGTTTCCACGACATTTAAAGTCATAAATTATAGGAGGAAAACCAAAATGAATAAATCATATATGCCAAATGCTCAAAATGTTGAGCGTAAATGGTATGTAATTGATGCTAAAGACGTTGTATTAGGACGTTTATCTACAGAAGTTGCAACAATACTTCGTGGAAAACATAAACCAACTTATACACCTAATGTTGATGGCGGAGATTACATTATCATCGTTAATGCTGAAAAAGTAGCATTAACAGGAGACAAATTAAATAAAAAATTGTATCAACATCACTCAGGCTACAATAGTGGATTAAAAACTAGAACAGCTCAAAGAATGTTAGATACACAACCGCAAAAAATCGTAGAGATTGCTGTAAAAGGAATGCTTCCTAAAACAAAATTAGGTAATGCAATGTACAAGAAACTTTTTGTTTATTGTGGCGAAGAACATCCACATCAAGCCCAAAAACCAGAAGTATATCATTTGAAAGGATAGGTAGGATAAATGGCAAAAGTTCAATATTATGGAACTGGACGTCGTAAGAGTTCAGTTGCAAAAGTATACTTAGTACCAGGTAAAGGTCAAATTACTATCAATGATAGAACATTCGTTGACTATATTCCCTCTGCTGCTATTAGACTAGATGTTTTACAACCGTTAAATCTTACTGGTACAACTTCAAGTTATGATGTACTTGTTAGTGTTAATGGTGGTGGAATCTCTGGTCAAGCTGGAGCAATTCGTCACGGAATTACTCGTGCGTTATTAGAGTTGAATCCTGAGTTTAGACCGGTTCTTAAAAAAGCTGGAATGATTACTCGTGATCCAAGAAGCAAAGAACGTAAAAAATACGGTCTTAAAGCTGCTCGTAAAGCACCTCAATTCTCAAAACGTTAATTGGAACAAAGCGAATCCTTATGGATTTGCTTTTTTTATTATGAATACTAACTAAAATATTGATTTTATGGTAAAATATAGTTGTTAAGATTCTTTTAAGTGAAAGTGGCTATAATTTAAAAAAGGAAGGAGTAATCATTATAATAATGATTAAGTATAAAATATGAAAATTTTAGTAATTGAAGATGATAAACATTTAAATAGGGCTATTTGTGATATGCTTAAGAGTATTGCCGATACCACATCAATTTATGATGGAGAAGAAGCGATGTTTGTTATAGAACAAAATATTTTTGATTTAGTTATTTTAGATTTGATGCTCCCTAAAGTTGATGGTTTTCAGATTCTTAAGAAATTTCGCACCTTTTCAACATGTCCAGTTTTAATGCTAACAGCAAAAGATGGTATTAATGAAAAGGTTAAGGGATTAAAACTAGGTGCTGATGATTATATGACTAAACCATTTTACCGTGATGAGTTAATTGCTAGAGTAGAGGCTTTACTTAGAAGATATAATAATAATTTTAAGGGTTTACAAGTTATTTTTAAAGATATGAAATTTGATGTTGTTCAAAAGAAGGTAACAATAAATGATGAGATGTTAGAAGTGTATGGTAAGACTTATGATATCTTAGAGTATTTGGTTAGAAATAAAGAGATTATTATACCAAAAGAACAATTATTTAATCGTGTTTGGGGATTTGATTCCGAAACAGTTTGGAGCGTTGTTGAAGTGTATGTAAGTAATCTAAGAAAAATCCTTAAAAAATATGAGTATCATGGATATTTAAAAACTTTAAGAAATGTAGGATATATGTGGAGTGAAAAAGATTAAAATAAAAGATCGTGAAATCAGACGTCAGAGATTAGTCTTTGTTGCTTATAACTTGCTCTCATATATGCTCGTATTTATGATTCTAGGAATGATAACTGTTTTTGCTGTTGATAGATATTTCTATAAAGGAGCAAGAGAAGAAATTCAAAGAGAAGCAAGAAAGCTGGAGTTTAGTAGTTTTTTATTAACCGAGAATGATACTAACTATCGTAAAATGGTTTTATACTTTGATGAAAATGGGAGAATGGTTGAAGGAACCGCTCTTACTTATATTCCAACAAGAATAAATATTAGGGTTGTGGATGTTATTCGTCAAGAGGTTTTTGTTTCTGGGGGTCTTGAAAAATTAGAGCACCACTATTTAACTTTATTAGTTCGAACTAATATGGAAGATGCTCCTTATGCGAAAATATATCTAAATATTGATGGTGAATATAGTGCGAGAAATACAGTTATTACTGTTTACTTAATATGTGTTGTTTCTATATTTATTTTATCAATAGCTGCAAGTTATATGATGAGTTCAAGAACTATTAAACCGATTGTGAGTAATTTAGAAAAGCAATTAAACTTTGTAAGTGATGCTTCTCATGAGTTAAGAACACCACTGGCTATAATTCAAAGTAAATTAGAGAATATTCTAACAGATTCTAATAAAACAGTCTATGAGGTTAGTGAGGATCTTGCGGTTAGTCTAAAAGAACTAAATCGACTTACTAAACTTACTTCAGATTTATTGGTTTTAGCAAGAGATGATCAACAAAGAATAGATTTAAATTTAGAAATCATTAATATTAATCAATTAATTAAAGAGACAATTGAGCCTTTTGAAGAAATTGCAGAAATTCAAGAAAAGAAGTTTGTTTATAGTGGGCAAGATGTAAATTTAAAAGTAGATAAGAATAAAATATACCAGTTATTAATTATTCTTCTTGATAATGCTTTAACTTATACAAATGCCGGTGATGGTATTCATATTGATTTATCTGCATATCAAAATGAGATTTTAATTGAGGTTAAAGATACCGGAATTGGGATTAATGAGAATAGTCTTGATAAAGTTTTTGAAAGATTTTATCGTGAAGATAAAGCAAGAAATCGTGATACTGGAGGAAATGGGTTAGGATTATCGATTGCTAAAACAATAGTTACCCATCATAAAGGTAGAATCATGGCAGAGGTTAATTATCCCAAAGGAACTGTTTTTAAAGTATATTTACCAAAGATGAAATAAGAATAAGTCGTAAGACTTATTTTTATTTTCTATTTAAAATTTGCGGGTTTTGTGATATAATATATTAAAGGTTTGGAGGAATTTATGATAAAATTATATAATTCATTGACTAATAGAATTGAAGAATTTAAGCCAATTAAGAAAAATACTGTAATGATGTATGTTTGTGGATCAACTGTATATAATAATATGCATATTGGTAATTCAAGACCGATTATATTTTTTGATGTTGTTAATAGATTTTTTAGATATTTAGGTTATGATGTTTTCATGGTTTCTAATTTCACTGATATTGATGATAAAATAATTAATAAAGCTAGGGAGTTAAATATTACTGAAAGTGAAGTAAGCGAAAAATACATTAAAGAAATATTAGAAACATATAAGTCATTAAATTGTTTACCTCATTATAAAAATCCTAAGGTAACTGACAATATGGATGATATTATTAAATTCATCGATGAGTTAGTTAATAAGGATGGGGCATATGTTGTCGATGGTGATGTTTACTTTGATGTTAATAAGGTTGAAGACTATGGTGTTTTGAGTGGTCAGTCTAAAGAGAACTTAATTAGTGGTGCTAGAATTGAAGAAAATGAGAAAAAGAAACAAGCTGTTGACTTCAATTTATGGAAAAAAACCAAAGACGGTTTAAAATGGGATTCTCCTTGGAGTGAAGGAAGACCGGGTTGGCACACTGAATGTGTTGTTATGGTCAATAAGATATTTAAAGGTAAGATTGATATTCATGGAGGTGGGGTTGAGTTAAAATTCCCACATCATGATAATGAGATTGCTCAATCAGAGGTTATGCATAATCATCATTTAGCAAATTATTGGATGCATAATGGAAGTATTGATATGGGTGGAGAAAAAATGAGTAAATCAATTGGTAATATTATTATGGCTGATGATTTAGTAAAAAGAGTGGGATACCCGGTTTATCGATTGATGATTCTGAATGTTCCTTATCGTCAACCACTTAATTATAAAGAAGATTTAATTATTCAAACATCTAAAGATTATGAAAAGATAAATCGGGCATATGTTGGACTATTTAGAAAACTTCAAATCGAATATGGAGTTACTGAGTATAAAGGGATAATTGCATCTAGCGACTTAGTAGATTTAAAAGAAGAGTTTATAAGAGAAATGAGTAATGATTTTAATGCTGCTAATGGTTTAACTGTTATTTTTAAATTAGTAAAGATTATGAACTCATTAGTAAGATCTAAAGATTTGAATATTGAATACGTAAAAGAAGTTCTTACTCTATATAATGAATTTACTTGGGTATTAGGTATAGATGAAGAAATTTTGCCTTTAGAAGAAAGTGAACTAAGTTTAGTTAAGTTATGGCAAGAAGCAAGAATTAATAAGGATTTTGATAAAGCTGATATGTATCGCAAGGAGATTTCTAAGTTGGGAATTACGTTATGAATTATAACTTATTAAGTGGTGGTGATTTAGCTTTTATTGGGGATGCATATTATGAATTGTATATTAGAGAATATTTAATTAATAAAGGCATAACTAGTTTGAAGCGCCTTCATAATGAATCAGTTAAATATGTTAGTAGAACATCCCAAGCGAAATTTATTAATATTTTAATGCCAGAATTGTTAGAAGAAGAAATAGATATTTATAAAAGAGGAAGAAATTATAATTATAAAGACAAAACTAGTGAATATATTAATGCTTCAGGATTTGAAGCATTAATTGGATATTTGTATTTACAAAAAGATAATATTCGCTTGGATTTCTTTATGAACAAAATAATTAAAATGGTTGAAGAAAATGAGTGAATACATTTATGGTAAGAATGCTGTAAAAGAAGCATTAATTAATAATAAAAGAATTATATGTTTATATGCAACTGATAGTAATAAGGATATAATAGATCTTGCTAGAAGAAGTGGTATTAATTATCGGGTTACTGATATGAAAGTTATCAATAAAATGGTAACTGGTCTTCATCAAGGTGTTGTTCTTGAAGTTCAAGATTATAAGTATTCCAAGTTTGAAGAATTATTGGTTACTAATTATAAATATCCTTTTATTGTAGTCTTGGATGGTTTAGAGGATCCTCATAATTTAGGAGCGATTTTAAGAACTTGTGATGCTAGTGGTGTGGATGGCGTTATTATTCCAAAAAATAGAAGTGTTGGTTTAAACGCAACTGTTGCAAAGGTATCTACTGGTGCAATTGAATATGTAAAAGTAGCGGAAGTGACTAATATTGCGCAAACTCTAAAGATCTTAAAAGATAAGGGTTATTGGATTGTTGGGGCTGAGGCAACTGCTAAGAGTGTTGATTTTAGATCTATGAAATATGATATGCCAACAGTATTGGTTGTTGGTTCTGAAGGTAAAGGTATATCAAGGATTGTTAGAGAAAGTTGTGACTTTCTTGTTCAAATTCCTATGGTAGGTCATGTCAATAGTTTAAATGCTTCAGTTAGTTGTAGTATTTTAATTTACGAAATAATGAAATATCGCGAGGTTTAATTATGATCAAATATAACGATTTAGAATTGTTATATTTGGTGTATGAAGGGGAAAAAGAAGCTTATGATATGTTGTTTGACAAGTATTTTGGGCTTATTTATAAAAGAGCGATTGGTTTTAAGATAAAGTCAAAGAGTTTTGATGATTTTCTTCAAGAGGGATTAATGAGTTTAGATGTTGCTATTTATACATATAACCCGATTTTTCAAAAGTCTTTTACTAGATACTTTGATATGATTCTTCAAAGAAGATTTATTTCTATATTGAAAAAAGAAAGTGGATACTTTTATAATGTAACCTTGGTGGGTACTTATGATAGTGTTGAGGAAGAAAGTCCGGTTTATAATAATAAAATTATGGATTTTGATTTTAATGATTTTGAGAAAAAGGTGTTTAATT
>JBAYTC010000043.1:0-9087 GCA_041675825.1 Bacilli bacterium
AAATTATAGTTCTTAATAATGGTAGAATTGTTGAATATGGTAAAACAAGTGAATTGTTAAGTGATCAAAAATCTGCATTATATCGCATGACAAAAGACACAGATAAAGTGAAATCTAGATTAAGCTAAAAAAAGTATCCGTTCAAATGAACGGATACTTTTATTATACTTTAATTTCCATCCATTTTAGGGATGTAAATCGTTTGTTGTTTAGTATAAGTCTTAGATTTTGATCTACAAACATTCCCATCCAAGAGCCAATTAATCCAAGGCCAATTGGATAACATAAAACATATGCAATGACAGGTCTTACAAAAACAATACTTATTAGTGATGATCTGGCAGTATATTTTGTATCTCCACTACCTCTTAGTACACCTGTTGTAACCCATTGAATACTTTGAGGTAACATTATTATTGAAGTATATAGTAATAGTTTTCCAGCTTCTGAAACGATATGTTTTTCAGTTGTGAACAGATTTGCAAGAGGTATTCTAAAAACAATGGTTACACTCATCATAATTAATGCAATAAATACAGCTAATATTTGGGATATCCGTCCGTAGGCAAATGCTTTGGCTTCATTTTTTTCTCCTAAGCTATTTCCTACTAGAGTAGAAGCTCCGATTGCAAATCCATCGGTTATATTAAAACTAATTCCCATAACTGTTGAAATAATAGCATTTGTTGCTGCTTCATTAGTACCTAAGTCATTGACTATTTTCGCAATTATGAAAAATCCTATTCTCATGAAGAGTTGCTCAATAAAGGCTCCTTTTGCTACTTCGAATATATGTTTATAAGCTTCAACATCAGGTTTCCAATCATCAGTTATTTTTATTGATAAAAATCCCTTTCGATTATATATAGAAATAACTGATATCATTAAAGCGACCATGTTACCAATTACTGTTGCAATAGCAGCCCCGGCTACACCTAATCTTGGGAATCCAAAATTTCCTGTAATTAATAGGTAATTAAGCACGATATTTACTAAATTAGCAATAACATTGGTTATTAGTGTTATGTGGGTGTTACCAATTGATCTTTGTGCTGAGGTAATAGATAATCTTAAGTAATTAAAAATCAATCCCAAAGACACAATATTAAAATAATTTTGTGCTAAATCAATTGTATCACTTTTTGCTCCAGCGAATTGGAGCAAAGGTTTTGAAAATGTCAATGCTAGTACTGTTATGATAATGGAAACAATACTTGAGAGGATTAGTGATTGACGAAGGGTGTGATTAGCTTCAGCTTTTTTATTTTCTCCTTTTCTTCTGGATATTATTGCGATAATTCCGGCATTGATCCCCATTGAAGCAGCCAATGTAATCATTACTGGCTGCTGGCTAATGGCGATAGCAGCTAAGGCTTTGTCACTGAATCGTCCAACCATGATTGTGTCTACCATACCAATTAAACCTATAAAAAAAGTCTCCATAGCTGCAGGCAAAGAGATTCTTAAAGCATTACTAAATAGCTTTGAGGTTTTTGGCAGTGTTGCATTAGAATAGTCTATTCTTTTTGATTTTAATATATTCATATCGACATTATACACCTCAAGTTTAAATAAATCTAGTATAAAAACAAATATTATTTTCCTTAACAATTTCATTAATATATGGTATAATAATTTTAATTACAGGGGTGGTATTATGGAAAAAGTAAGAACAAGATTTGCACCAAGTCCAACAGGATTCATGCATGTTGGAAATCTTAGATCGGCTTTATATGCATATTTATTTGCTAAACAAAATAATGGAACTTTTATCTTAAGAATAGAAGATACTGATTTAGAAAGATATGTAGAAGGGGCTGTAGATGTTATTTACAACACTTTAAAAGAGTCAGGTATTACTTTTGATGAAGGTCCAAATGAAGGCGGACATTATGGTCCCTATGTTCAAAGTCAAAGAAAAGATATATATATGAAATATGCTGAAAAGCTAATTGCTAATAAGTCTGCTTATTATTGTTTTTGTGATAAGAAACGTCTTGAATCTTTAGGTGGACAAAGTGGTATCAAAAAATATGATAAGCATTGTCTACATTTGTCAGAAGAAGAAATAGCAAAAAAATTAGCCAATAAAGAACCGTATGTTATTCGTCAAAACATGCCGACTAGTGGTGTTAGTGAATTTGAAGATTTAGTTTTTGGAACAGTTTCAATTGAAAATAAAGAACTTGAAGATCATGTTTTAATTAAATCTGACGGGTTTCCAACATATAACTTTGCAAATGTTGTTGATGATCATTTAATGAATATTTCTCATGTTATGAGAGGCAATGAATATTTGAGTTCTACACCGAAATATAATCTTTTATATGATGCATTTGGATGGGAGAGACCAAAATATATTCATTTAACTCCGATAATGAAGGATGAAACCAGAAAACTATCTAAACGTTATGGAGATGCTAATTTTGATGATTTCATTAAAAAAGGTTATTTACCAGAAGCTATTATTAATTATATTGCTTTACTTGGTTGGAGTCCAAAAGGTACTGAAGAGAAATTTACAATGAATGAATTGATTGAAAAATTCAATATTTCTGGACTTAGTAAATCAAGCAGTATTTTTGATGAAATGAAAATGAAATGGTTAAATGGAGAATATATTAAAGAACTAGAGTTTGATGTTTTTATGGAAAAAGCAACCCCATTCTTTGATAATTCAAAAATTAAGGGTTTATATGATTATCATAAATTCGGGAAATTATTGCATACTAGAGTTGAAATTTTATCTGAAATTCCTGAAAAGGTTGATTTTATTGTAGAGTTTAATAAAATTGACCCTGATTTATATTTCAATAAAAAGTTTAAAATTGATGGTGATGTTGCCAAAAGAGTAATTGAACACTCCATTAAAATTCTAGAAAATATCGAAGATTGGAATGAGGATAATTTACATTTGGCTATTACTCAGACTGCTAGCGAACTTGAAACTAAAAGTGGTCAAGTTTATACAGTTTTAAGAGTTGCTTTAACCGGGGTTAATGTGACTCCTGGAGGTTCAGTTGAAATGGCTGATATTTTAGGAAAAAGTGAATCAATTAGAAGATTAAAACTAGCATTAAGTTGGTTATAATCCAAAAAAACTTGAGAATTCATCTCGAGTTTTTTTATGAAATCGATATTATATATTTTTACTTGTAAAAAGAGTGAAAATAAAGTATAATAAACAAATAAGGAGTTGATTATATGCTTAATAA
This sequence comes from Bacilli bacterium, assembly GCA_041675825.1. Taxonomy (GTDB): domain Bacteria; phylum Bacillota_I; class Bacilli_A; order ML615J-28; family CAG-698; genus JAEYQM01. The sequence continues at coordinate 3,216 of JBAYTC010000043.1, forward strand.
AAAACATATTAAGGAAGTATTAGACATAAGTCTTAGTACCGGTGCAGATTTTGGAGAAGTTTTTTTAGAAAAAACTATTGGTAATGTAATAGAAATGACTAAAGGAAAAATCACTAATGCCACGACTAACTACACGTATGGAGTTGGGATTAGAATCTTGTTAGGAACTGAAGAAGTTTATGGCTATACTAATAAAGTCAATTTCTTAAGTGTTAAAGAACTTGCAGCTAAACTTGCTTCAAGTTATAATAGCACAAAAAAAGATATTCAATTTACTTTAGATAAAGAAGAAGTAGCAAACAATCATAATGTCGTAAAGAAACCATCTGATTTAAGTAATGATGAAAAAATTTATTTAATGAGTCAAGTAAATGATGGTGCAACTTCTTTCTCAGATGAGGTTAGCCAAGTTTTGGTTTACTTAACTGATAAAGAACAAGAGGTTATTATTGCAAATACTAAAGGTAAATTTGTTAAGGATACAAGAACTAATATTCGTATTTCTGCAAGTGTTGTTGCTAGAGATGGTGACAACATGCAAACAGGGGGAAACAATATTGGTAGAAATCAAGGCTATGAAATGTTTGATAGCCAAGATTTAAGAGCGTTTGGTAAAAGTGTTGCAAAAACTGCTGTAACTATGTTACATGCTGATGAGATAACTGGTGGTAAAATGACAGTTGTCGTTCATAATGGTTTTGGTGGTGTTTTACTTCATGAAGCATGCGTTCACTCACTAGAAGCTACAAGTGTTGCTAAAGGTGTTTCTGTATTCTCTAATAAATTAGGCCAAAAGATTGCAAGTGACGTCGTTACGGCTATTGATGATGGTACATTGAGTAATTCTTGGGGATCATTAAACTATGATGATGAAGGAAATCCAACTCAAAAGAATGTTCTTATTGAAAATGGAGTTCTTAAATCATATTTAGTTGATTATCGTAATACAAGAAAAATGGACCATCCGATTACCGGTTCTGGACGTCGTCAATCATACAAATTCTCTCCTACATCAAGAATGACAAATACATTCTTTGCACCAGGAAAGTCTAGTTATGATGAGATTATTGCTAGTACTAAGTTCGGTCTATTTGCTGCGCAAATGGGTGGAGGAAGTGTTGATCCATCAACTGGAGAATTTAACTTTGCAGTTAATGAAGGATATTTAATTGAGGATGGTAAAATTACTAAACCAGTTAAAGGTGCTACATTAGTTGGAAGTGGTGCTGAAGTATTAATGAATATAGATATGATTGCAGACAACTTAAGTTTTGGTCATGGAATGTGTGGCTCAGCTAGTGGAAGTATTCCTACAGACGTTGGTCAACCAACAATTCGTGTTCAAAATATGACTGTAGGAGGTAGAGGATAATGAATTATACAGAATTAATCAAACGATCTTATGAATTAGGATTTTCAGATTTAGAAGTATATGAAAGAACATCTTCTGACCTTACAATTGCAATCTATAATGGTGTAGTAGACAAAAATAAAATTAGTGACGTGACAGTTTCAACTATTAGAGGAATTTATAATGGTAAAATGGCTTCAATGATTTTAGAAAATCTTGAAGAAGATATTGATTTTGTTTTAGAAAATCTACTTAAAAACGCAAAAAGTTTAACTACTGAAGAAGAATTTATGATTTATGAAGGAGATAAAGAATATCCTAAAGTAAAACATGTAGAGAATGATTTTTCAAATTACACAAATTTTGATAAAGCTGAATTATTAAAACAACTTGAACTAAAGGTGAAACAAAAAGATTCTAGAATCGTTTTTGTTCCTTATTGTAACTATCAAGAAGTTAAAAGTGCAGTAAAGATTACTAACTCTAAGGGATTAAATGTAGAGAAAACTAATCAATATTGTGCATTAATCGTGCAAGCAGTTGCTAGAGAAAATAATGACAGCCAATCTGGGTTTAAAGTTGATGTTAAATTGCGTTATGATGACTTAAATGTTGATAAAATTGTTGATGACGTTGTAACTAAAACTGTTGCAATGTTGAATGCTAAAAGCATTCCTTCAAAAAATTATCCAGTGATAATTGAGAATGATGCAATGACAGATTTATTATCTTCATTTATGAGTGTTTTTTCAGGTGAGGCTGCAATCAAAAAACTTACACCTTTACTTGAAAAAGAAAATCAATTAATTATGAGTGATTTAGTAACTATCGTTGATGATCCAATGTGTAGTGAAGCAATCATGAATGAACCTTTTGATGATGAGGGAGTAGCTTGTTATAAAAAGGAAATAGTTAGTAATGGGGTTTTTAAAACTTTTTTACATAACTTAAAAACAGCAAAATATTTTAAAACAAAATCTACAGGAAATGGGTTTAAATCAGGTTCGACTATTACAGTTAGCGGAGCTAATGTTTACATTACTCCAGGAGAAAAATCCAAGAATGATTTAATTAAAGAAATGAATGAAGGCTTACTTCTTACAACACTAGAAGGTTTACATGCCGGTGTCAATGCTATTTCTGGAGATTTTAGTTTGAAAGCACAAGGATTTCTTGTTGAAAAAGGACAAGTTAGTCGTGCAGTAACACTTATAGTTGCAGCAGGTAATTTCTATAAATTAATGAAAGATGTTGTAGCTGTAGGTAATGATTTAGAAATAGGACATCAAGGAATCGCCGCCCCTTCAATTCTATTTAAGGGAATTGCCATTTCTGGTGAATAAACCAGTATCTCTTATAAAAGAGATACTTTTAAATGAAAGAGGAAAGAATGAATAAATTTAATACGTTAAATATCGAGAATGATATTTTAAAAGGAATAGAAAAAAAACAATATGAAGAGATGACAGAAGTACAAGAAAATGTAATTCCCATCGCTTTACAAGGAGTAGATTTAATTGCTCAAGCTCCTACAGGAACTGGTAAAACTGCAGCATTTGCAATTCCAATCCTACAAAATATTGATGCAGATTTAAATAAAGTACAAGCTTTAATATTATCACCTACACGTGAATTAGCTGTACAAATCACTAAAGAAATCCAAGAAATGTCTTTTTTTAAAGATAATATTAGAGTAGTAACTGTATATGGTGGAGAGTATATCGAAAAACAAATTACTGCTTTAAGAAGAAAACCACAAATAGTTGTTGCTACTCCAGGACGTCTAATGGATCATATGCGCCGTGGAACAATTTCATTAAATGATGTTAGTCTACTAGTTTTAGATGAGGCTGATGAAATGTTGAACATGGGCTTTAGAGAAGATTTAGATGTGATTTTAAAAGATATTACACATGAACATCAAACTATGTTGTTTAGTGCAACTATTTCAAAAGAAATTGAGAAAATAGCTAATACATATTTAAACAACCCACAAATAGTTCGAGTTAAAAGAAAAGAAGAAGATACTCCAGCAATTACTCAAAAGTATATCGAAGTAAAAAGTAGAGATAAAATAGAAGTAATTAGTCGTATTATTGATATCGATGATTATAAATTAATTATGGTATTTTGTAATACTAAACGTGCTGTTGATGAGGTTACTTCAAGTTTATTAGCTCGTGGATTTATGGTTGAAGCTTTACATGGTGATATGAAGCAAATGCAAAGAGACCGTGTTATGAATCGTTTTAGAAGCGGTAATTTAGATATTTTAGTTGCAAGTGATGTTGCTGCTCGTGGTTTAGATGTTGATGATGTTGATGTTGTATTTAACTACGATGTTCCAACTGATGAAGAATATTATGTTCATAGAATTGGAAGAACTGGTAGAGCTAAAAGAACTGGTTTAGCAATCACATTACTTACTAAACAAGAAAAATATCGTTTACGTGGAATTATGGCTTACTCTAATTCAGTAATTACCGCAATGGATATTCCTAGTTTAGATAAAGTTATGAAAGTAAGAGTTGAGAGAGTTTTAAAACAAGCACTTGAGGCTAAAAACAATAAATATCAAGAGATTATTGATAAAACTTTAGTTAAAATGGCTGAAGATAATATTGATCCATCACAATTAATTACAGGACTTGTAATGTTACAACTTAATGTTGGTAGTGAAGAAGAAATTAGAGAAGATAGTGGTCGTAAATCAAATACTTCTAGAATATTCTTTGGAATGGGAAGAAAAGACAATATTAAGGTATTTGATTTAGCTGAGATGATTATTAGTAGAACTTCATTAACTAATGCAGATATTAACAAAATTGATTTACATGAAAACTTTTCATTCTTCGAGATTCCTTCAAAGTTTGTTGATGAATTAGTTTTTGCTTTTGCTGGCAATGTAAATGGACGTAGAGTGATAGTTGAAGAAGCAAAAGCAAAAAGAAGTGATGATTCAAGAGATCGTTCAAGAAGTGGATCTAGAGGTGACTCTAGAGGTTCATCTTCTAGAGGGGAAAGATCCTCAAGACCAAGAAGTGATGCTCCTAGAGGGGAAAGATCTTCAAGATCAAGAAGCGATGCTCCAAGAGGAGATAGACCATCAAGATCAAGAAGCGATGCTCCAAGAAGTGAAAGGTCGTCAAGATCAAGAAGTGATGCACCAAGAAGTGAAAGATCTTCAAGATCAAGAAGTGATGCTCCAAGAAGTGAAAGGTCATCAAGATCAAGAAGCGATTCTCCGAGAAAAGAAAGATCTTCAAGATCAAGAAGCGATAATAGATACGAATAATAATTTAAAAGAATTAATAAAGAGGTAATGTGATGAAAGAAAAAATTTTATTTACTTCAGAATCTGTAACTGAAGGTCATCCTGATAAAGTATGTGATAAGATTGCTGATTCCATTTTAGATGAATTAATTAAACAAGATAAATATGCAAGAGTTGCATGTGAGGTTGTTGCTACAACTGGACTAGTAATGGTTATGGGTGAAGTTACAGCAAATGCATATGTTGATATTCAAACTATTGTTCGTGAAACAGTTAAAGAAATTGGATATGATCGTGGTAAAATTGGTTTTGATGCTGAAAATTTAGCGGTACTTGTAAGCTTAGATGAACAATCATCTGATATTGCAATTGGAGTTAAAGAAGGTGAAGGAGCTGGTGACCAAGGATTAATGTTTGGCTTTGCAAGTAATGAAAATGCAGAGTATATGCCTACTCCGATTACTTTAGCTCATAAATTAGCTAAGAGATTAACTGAAGTTCGTAAAACTGGTATGGTTGATTATTTAAGACCAGATGGTAAAAGTCAAGTTTCTGTTGAATACGAGAATGGTGTAGTTAAAAGAATTGATAGTGTGGTAATTTCTACTCAACATAACGAATCAGTAACTCAAGAGGAACTTCATAAATTCATTATTAAGAACGTAATCAAATACGTTATTCCTAGTGAATTAATTGATGATGATACAAAATTCTTTGTTAATCCTACTGGAAGATTTGTTATTGGTGGACCTAAAGGAGATTCTGGTTTAACTGGAAGAAAAATTATTGTTGATACTTATGGTGGGTTTGCTCGACATGGTGGGGGAGCTTTTAGTGGAAAAGATCCAACAAAAGTTGATAGAAGTGCTTCTTATTTAGCTAGATATATTGCTAAAAACTTGGTTGCAAGTGGATTTGCTGATAAAATGGAAGTAGGTTTAAGTTATGTTATTGGTGTTAGTGAACCTACATCAATTATGATTAACTCTTATGGAACAGCTAAAGTATCTGAAGATACAATTATTACAGCAATTAAAGAGAACTTTAATCTTACTCCACTTGGTATAATTAATCATTTTAATTTAAGAAGACCTATATTTGCTCAAGTTTCAGCATATGGTCATTTTGGTAGAAATGATTTAGATTTACCTTGGGAAAAACTAGACAAAATAGAAGTATTGAAAAAATATTTATAATAATTTAAGTATATTGGTGTTTAATCAATATACTTTTTTTTTATTCATATT
>JBAYTC010000044.1:0-9000 GCA_041675825.1 Bacilli bacterium
AGTGTATGGTTTAAATCATATTGTGAAGTTACCATATTTGATAGGTCGTCTGTAGTAAATGTACCGATCCCCTTAATAAAAGATGATATATAGTCAGAAAAGTTTGCATCCAATTTAATTTCTGTTAAATAACTTAAGTTTATGTATGAAATCGGTGCAAACAAAATAAAAGCCATAACAATTGAAAGAACTATTCCAACTATTCCCTTACTAAAAATACCAATAAGTTCTTTATTGATTACGAAGCTGTTTTCATTAGAAGTTTTATTATAAATAAAATTCTGGTAATCATTATTAGTAGCAACCTTATTACTAATATTTTCATTGCCATTACTAAGTTTAGATTGATTTTCACTCATTTTACTACCACAATGATTACAAAAATTGAATTCATCACTAACCATTTGGTGGCAGTTTCCACATTCTATTTTAACTGTTTGTTTACCTCCACAATAACCACAAAACTTGGAATTATCAGGAATTTCTTTACTACATTTACAACAAATCAATATATCCCCTCCACTATACTGTCGTGGTTATATTATAACATTAAACATTCTAAATGTGAATAAAAAATAAAAAAAGACGCATTATGCGTCTGCATTATGCGTCTTATAATTTCGTATCATCAATCTCATCTAAGATTGTTTTAACTTTATCTACAACTTTTGAAATAGTACCATCTTCAAATGGATTTAACAATTCTGCTTCTTTTGTTAGCTCTAAGAATGGTTTTGTTCCACCTAACTTACATAATCTCAAATAACTATCCCATGCTTCTTGTTTGTTTTCAATTGATCTAATCAAATATTGGAATGCACAAACTTGAGCCAATGTATAATCTATGTAGTAGAATGGTGAAGAGAATATGTGGCTTTGGCGAAACCAGAACCCACCTCTTTCAAAGAAATCATTGCCATCATAAGTCTTGTGAGGAAGATATTTCTTCTCTATTTGTCTCCACATCTTTTTTCTTTCCTCAGGTGTAGCCTCAGGATTTTGATATACAAAATGTTGGAATTCATCAACAGTTACTCCATATGGAACAAATAGCAATGCCTCTGATAAATGTGCATATTTATATTTAGTAACATCATTTCCAAAGAATGATTCCATCCAAGGCCAAGCAAAGAATTCCATACTCATTGAATGAATTTCACAAGCTTCATATGTCGGCCAAATATATTCTAAAATATCAATATTTCTAGATTGATATACTTGGAATGCATGACCTGCTTCATGTGTCAAAACATCAACATCACCACTGGTACCATTAAAGTTAGAGAAAATAAATGGTGACTTATAATCAGCTATAAATGTACAATATCCCCCACCACGTTTACCTTCTTTTGCCTCTAAATCTAATAAATCATTACTAGTCATATAATCAAAGAATTCTTTAGTTTCTTCAGACATTTCTGAATACATTTTAGTAGCTGCATCAACTAAAACATCTTTAGTTCCAATTGGTTTTGGATTACCACTTAAAAACTTAAGTGATAAATCAAAATATTTTAAATTGTCCATTTTTAAGCGGACTCTTTGTCTTTCAATTAACTCTTGAGATAATGGAACTAAATTTTCATAAACTTGTTTACGGTAATTTGCAACCATTTCACTGTTATAATCAGTTCTTCCTAATCTTCCATAACCGAAGTCAATATAGTTCTTATAACCTAATTTATGTGCCATTTTAGTTCTAACTTTTACTAACTCATCATAAATTTCATCATATTCTGCTTCATGCTCTTCAAAGAATTTAGCAATTGCTAATTGTGCTTTTTCACGAGTACCACGATTTGTTGATTGCGTATATGGACCCATTTGACTTAAATTATTAATTTTTCCATCAAATTCTATTTTTGCACTTGCACTTAATTTTGAATATTTAGTTACTAGTTTATTCTCATTAACTAAATCTTCAATGATTTCTTGACTAAATACTTTAAGTTGCAATTCAATCTTTTCAAAGAAATAAGTACCATATTTCTTTTCTAATTCTTTTCTAAAACTAGATTTTACTAATACCTTAAAGAAACTATCAACTAAACCTCCATATACGGGAGTTTTTTCATCAAAGAATTCTTGCTCTAATTCATAAAATTCATCATTAGTATTAATTGAATTTCTAATTGATGTTAAAGTTGCCATAGTATCAAAATGATTTCTTATTTCATTGAAACGATCAATTGTTGCTATTTGTTCATCAACTGTCTTACTTTTATCAAATTTGTCTACTAAAGATTCAATCTCTTTTTGGATAGCTTCAAAATCAGGACGAGTATATTTATAATCATTAAATTTCATTATTTACCTCCAGATTGCGATTTGCATCGATTAATTCTAAAAAACTTTTATTCTTTCTTAATGTTTTAAATACTGGATAACCAATTAATACCGTAATTGCAAACTCTCCAGCCATCGTAGTTAGAATTCCAAACCATAATGGGAAAACATCTAACAGATACAATTCATATGCTATTATCGGCATTGATAATACTGGATATAGCGCACTCATAAACAAATTCTTTGACTTGCTAATCAAGAATACAGTTATTACCGTTTGTGCTACACCAAATATTAAATCATAATAACCGAGTGGACTAAACAAATTGGAAATAAAACAACCGACAATAATCGCATATCCATAGTCCTTTCTAAAAAAAACTAATAATACAAGTATTTCCGATATTCTAAATTGAAATGGCCCATATGATAATGGTAGAATAATTATTGTAAATAAAACATATATACTGGCAACTGAAGCCAGTCTTACTAGCTGTTTAACTTTCATTTTTGACTCCTTGTGTTTTTAAAGATGGTTTAGCAAGGGAAACATCTTTATATAATTTTATACTATTTCTTTAAACGAATTAATTTTATATGTTACATACATGAAGAACACCAAGTTCAATGCTGAATGTAATATAACCGCATCAGTCCAAAACCATGTAATTCCAAAAACTAAAATAGTTGGAATAATTGAAGTGATAGCTGCTAAATTATAATATTCTTTATATTGCTTCATTTGTGAATTCTTACGATAGAATAACCATATAATCAATATCAATATAAACGGTAATACAAATGTTGCTAGTAACACAGTAAATGTTTGACGTTGTTGCATCACCTTAACAAAATTAGTCATCATAAATACTGATAGATAATTACCAAAATCAGTTGATGTTGTTTCAGAAACATCAAAATTAACTTTCTCACCATAATAAGTTCCAATTAATTCTTGATCATAATTTAAAATAAAATAATCTGGGTAGAAAACTACTAAATAATCTCCTGTGTCATCTAAATTATCTACGTTATATAACTTGAACAAATTATTACTCTTATCAATTTCCATTAATTCATCCATTGATTTATTGTGTAATTCATCAAATGCATTTGTAAAATCAAATTCTGGATCATTATAGCTTAATGCAGAAACAATCTTTGAAATAATAAGACCTTTATTTAATTCATTTTCTGTAGGTTCTTCAATATTGAAGGCTTCAAAATAAATGTCTCTAACTGATATAATTGCTTCTTCACGAATATTATATGGATCAAATATAAAAGTAAATTTTAGATTTTTTCCATTATTAATGTAAGTGTGATTAATTATTTCAACAACTTCTTCATCACTGGTAGTCTTTAGTCTTCTTTCAGATACAGAGTAACCTCTATCTTTAAGAATATTAAAACTATCTTGTTCTAATACCAACTCACTAATACCTAGTGTTGAGTACATATCCTCATTGATATATTTATCAACATTATTATTAGTTACAGTATTATAGGGAAACATTAATATGTACACCGTTATAAAGTAAATAAAGATAGCAATAAATATACTCATATTTCGAAATTTTCTCATTTTAAGTGGGAAAATTAACGATTTTAAAAATTCCATTCTTTCACCTCGTATAATAACATATTTTACCACAATTTATAATTATTTTCAATTCTATATTGCAATAATTTATTATGCACTATATAACTTAAAATTAGATTAAATTATAAAAAGGGCTAAACGCCCTATTTATTTTATTTCAACAACTTTATAACCGACTTCTTCAATTGCTTCAATAATTTTTTGATAATCCATTTGCATTTTTAAATCAATAATTGCGTTATTATCATCTAAACTGACTTTAACTTTATTAACTTCCTTTAAGTCCTCTAAAGCATTTGTAACATGTTTAACACAATGTTTACAGCTCATGCCTTCAATAATTATTTCTTTTTTCAAGTTATTATCCTTTCTAGTATAAACCATAGGCTTCATTTAAGTTAATTGTAAATAAAATTCCTTTGCCTGGTTTATCTATTTCAAAATCCGTTCTAATCTTTTCAACAATTTCATGAGATTTTTCTCTATCTGAAATAATTAACACAATTTCTTTTTCAGGTTCAATTGGAAAACTAAACAACATTTGCTGTTCATGGATTCCTGATCCTCTTGCATTAACAACTGTAGCACCTCTTGCTCCTGCAAGGGTAGCAGCATCTATAACATCATCAGCATTACCCTTATCAACGATTACAAATATTGCTAAATACATATTTTTATTCTCCCTAATTTCTTTAGATTTATAATATTTCGAACCTGGATGACCACATAGATTATCAAGACTTGTTGAAACAGCTATTCCATGATTTGGTTTATCAAATTCATACTTTTCGTTTAAACTGTTTAACACTTCAACTGTTTTGTCTTCTGGTGTAGCCATTAAGACTATTTCTTTTCTTATATCTGTAATTCCTAGTTTATGTAAGATTACGTCATTGGCTGTACCTTTTCCTAAAAAAATTGTGCCACCACTAACTCCATTTTTCTTCGCAGTTTTCATCAACTTACTAGCTTTTCCAAAATTTACAATAGCAATAATTAAATCGCTATTTTGTATACAATTATTATTCACTGTTTACCTCTTTCTGGACTTGTATTTATATACAATTCCAAGTAATTGTAGTGCAATAAGTGGGGCAAGTGCTACCATTGCAATCATCCCAAAACCATCTGTTAATAGGTCTGCACCTTTTCCATCGGCAACGCCTTGAACATAGGCAAATACAAATGTACCAATCATCGGGCCACTTGCAACCCCTCCAGAATCAAAGGCAATACCAACAAATAGTTTTGGTGTAAACTTCATTAAAACTAGAGCTATAATGTATCCTGGAAGTGCATAATGCCAAAACTCTAAACTTGGCACTAATACTCTAATCATTGATAGCATAACAGCTACAGCAACACCAAGTCCCATAGAAATTAATACAGAAGATTTTCTTAAAGATCCACTTGTAACATCTTCTATTTGTCTTGTTAAAACATACACAGCTGGTTCTGCCATAATAACCATTAAACCAAGAACAAACCCGATTAAAACAATGAGCCAGTCTTTATTTAAACCTACTAATAAAAATCCAATATCTTTACCCACCGGCATAAATCCTGCATTTACTCCCAAAAGAAATAAAACTAATCCAACGGTTGTATAAACCATACCCTTTAAGACTTTTATAACTAATCGTTTTTTAAGTTTAAAAGAAAATATTTGGAAAAATATAAATATTGCAAGTATTGGTGCTAGTGAAATTACAACATCAACAAATTGAGATCCAAACAATTCTATAAATGGACCAAAAATAGTATTACTAATGATTGGGTCTTCAATGTTACCAGTCATACTACCAACATTAGAGAAAATACTCATAAGTAAAACTCCTAATATTGCTCCAGCTGAAGCTAAAGCAACCAACCCAAAACTATCATCAGATGAGGATTTACCTTTTTTCTTCATTGAACTAATTCCCAAACTAAGTGAAAGTAAGAATGGAACCGCCATTGCTCCTGTTGTAGCTCCTGAAGAATCAAAAGCAATAACAACAAAGGATGATGGTGTAAATATAACTAATATAAATATGATTGAGTATACAATTAATAGTAATACACTCAATGATAAATCAAATAACTTTCTAAGTAATCCAATTGCAATCATAATTGCAAGTCCTATTGAAACTGCAATAATTAATCCCCAATTATTAATAGCACCACCTGTAACTTCAAAAACTTGGGTTGCTAAAATATGTAGAGCGGGTTCAGCAATTGATATTATAAAGCCCAAAAACAAACCAACGACTCCAACAACCATGACACTTTTTTGTTTAGTTAGAAATGATCCCATCATAGTACCAAGTGGGGTAATTGAAGTATCTACGCCAAATAAAAATATTGACATGCCAATAATAATTAAAAGTGAACCAATTAGAAATCTTATAAATTCAACATTTTCTAGTGGAATAATTAAGAAATTCAGGAAGACGACAAACAAAGTAATTGGTAGAACTGATAAAACAACTTCTTTTAGTTTACTAAGTAAAACATTCAATATATCCCTCCTTTTCCTTAATTATTTATAATATTATATCATTTAATCTCATGATAGTCAAGGAAAGAACAATGGAGACGTTTTAATAAACGTAGTTAAAAACCCATCAAGTATCAGTTCACTTGATGGGTTTTATCTAAATATCTTTAATTGCTTCTGATATTAACTCTGACAACGTAGGATGAGCATGAATAATATTTTTAATCTCACTAATCTTTATTTTTTGCTCAATAAATATGGCAACTTCATGAATTAATATAGATGATGAATAGCCAATTATACTACATCCTATTATTAAATCATCTTTAATCAGCAGTTTAATATATCCATCTGTTTCATTCATTGCTTGAGCTTTTCCATTAGCACGATATAAGTGTTTAATCACTTTATAGTCAATATTTTTATCTGCTAAAAAAACTTCACTTAATCCAACCATGCTTACTTCAGGAAAACTAAATACACAACTTGGAACTACTCCAAAATCGATTTGTTCTTCTTTCGCTAATATAGTATTTAAAACTTGCTTACCACTATAGATTGCATAATGAGCCAACATATTTTTTCCAATAACATCTCCAATAGCAAATATATTCCTGATACTTGTTCTAAAATTATCATCAACTATAATTCCTTGATTATTGTATTGTATACCAAGTTTATCTAAATTATTAATCGATAAATTTGCTCTTCTTCCAACACATACAAGAATCTTATCGTATTCAATATCAAATTGGCCTTTATCATTCTTAACAATTAGTTTATCTTTTACCTTGATTGCTACACTATTTAAGTAAAAATTAATATTATCATTTTTTAAATAGCTATGTAGTCTTTTGGATATATCTCTATCAAAATTAGGGATAATCCGATCACTCATTTCAATAACTGTAACCTCAACTCCGAGTTTACTAAAAATCGAAGCCATTTCTATACCAATGACTCCACCACCTATAATGGCAAGTTTTTTAGGTAACTCTTTTAAGTTAAGAATATCATAGGAATATAAATCATCTTCAAATCCAGGAATTTTTATTACTTTAGAACCAGTTGCAATAACAATATACTTAGTTTCGTAAATATTATCATTAACTTGAACATGATTCTTATCAATTATATCTCCAACTCCAGATACTAAATCGATACCCTTTAAAGATGATTCGATTGATTTTCTTAAATCAAAGACAATTTTATCTTTGTATTCTATTGTTTTAGAATAATCAATCTTATTATTACAAGTAATTCCATAAGCAGATCCATTCATACTATAAATCGATGCCGCCTGATAAAGTGTTTTCGTTGGAATACATCCACTATTTAAGCAAACACCACCTAATTTATCTTGTTCAATAAGGAGTACACTTAAACCTTGGTTATAGGCATTAATAGCCAACTCATAACCACCTGGTCCTCCACCGATAATTGCTATATCATACATTTAATAAATCTCGATATTTAAGAATTGGATTCTTAGCGGCTTTTACTTCATCTAGTCTTCTAACTACAGTAGTATGAGGTGCAGTTTTTAAAAGTTCTGGTGAAGTTTCTGCTTCATCACTAATTTTTATCATTGCATTAATAAATTCATCAATTGTATCTTTAGACTCAACTTCTGTAGGTTCAATCATGATTGATTGATGAAACAATAATGGGAAGTAAATTGTAGGTGGATGATATCCATAATCTAATAGTCTTTTAGCAACTTCTAGAGTTGTAGCTTTTTGATTAATTAAACCATCAAATACAACCTCATGCATACATACAGTATCTATTGGAAGTTTATAATAATCTTTCAAACTTTCTTTGATATAATTGGCATTTAAAACAGAGTATAAGGCAATGTTCTTAATGTTTTCTTTACCAATAGTTAATAAGTAACTATATGCTCTTAATACAACTAAAAAGTTACCATAGAAGCTTCCGATTCTACCTATTGATAGTGGTGAATCAAATAAATAATATTTACCATTATCAAAACCAACTTGAGGATTAGGTAATAGAGCAACTAAATCCTCTCTAACTCCAACCGGACCACTTCCTGGACCTCCACCTCCATGAGGTGTTGAAAATGTCTTATGTAGATTAAGATGTAATATATCAAAGCCCATGTCATAAGGTCTTGCATACCCTAACAAAGCATTTAGATTCGCTCCATCATAATATAATAATCCACCACATTCATGGATTAATGAAGAAATCTCTAAAATATCTTCTTCATATAAACCAAGGGTATTTGGGTTAGTTAACATAATTCCTGCTATTTCATCATTTAATAAACCTTTTAAAGATTCTACATCAACTAAACCTTTATCATTAGTAAGAACCTCAAGAACTTCAAAACCACAAACAGTTGCACTTGCTGGATTAGTCCCATGTGCACTAACAGGCACAATTACTTTTGTTCGTTTATAATCTTTTCTTTGAAGATGATACTCTTTCATTATCATCAGACCTGCTAACTCTCCATGAGCACCAGCAAATCCATTAAATGAAAACGAAGATAAACCTGTAAGTTCCGATAAATATTTACTTAACTTATAATATACTTCTAATGAACCTTGGATATCTTCATCTTTTTGTAGTGGATGAAGATATTTAAATCCTGGATTATTAA
>JBAYTC010000045.1:0-8915 GCA_041675825.1 Bacilli bacterium
ATTTAACACTTAATCCTAAACCTTGTAATTCTTTAACAAGAACTCTAAATGATTGAGGGATACCAGGACTGGGAATGTTTTCTCCATCAACGATGGCTTTGTAAACTTTATTACGTCCAACAATATCATCAGATTTGATAGTTAACATTTCTCTTAATGTGTAACTAGCCCCATATGCCTCAAGTGCCCAAACTTCCATCTCACCAAATCTTTGACCACCATTTTGAGCTTTACCACCCATTCGTTGTTGTGTAACTAGTGTATATGGACCCTCACTACGAGCATGTAACTTATCATCAACCATATGGGCTAATTTAATCATATACATTACCCCAACATTGATTTCATTATCGAAAGGTTTTCCAGTTCTACCATCAATTAAAACAGTTTTTCCGTTTTCATTCATTCCAGCTTCTTTCATGATAGCATCCAAGTCTTCACTTGTAACGCCATCAAATACTGGTGTAGCAATATGTACTCCTAATTTCTTAGCAGCCATTCCTAAATGCACTTCTAAAACCTGTCCAATATTAAGTCTTGAAGGAATACCTTGTGGGTTTAACATAATATCGATTGGTGTTCCATCTTGCATGTATGGCATATCTTCTTGAGGTAAGATTTTAGAGATAACACCCTTATTACCATGGCGTCCACTCATCTTATCTCCTTCGTTAATCTTTCTCTTTTGAACAATAAATATTCTAACCTTTTCTTTAACACCAGGACCTAATTCTAAATCATCCTTACGATTAAAGTATTCAATACGGTGAACGATACCGCCACCACCATGAGGAACTCTTAAAGATGTATTTCTAACGTCCTTAGAATTATTAGCAAATAATGCATTTGAAAGTCTCTCCTCAGGCGTAGGTTCAGTTTGGCCTTTAGGTGTAACCTTACCAACTAAAACATCACCCTCTTTAACCTCAGCACCTAAACGAACAATTCCTGAAATGTCTAGATTTCTTAAGGCTTCTTTTTTCTCATTATCTAGTTCTGAAGTAATTTCTTCATCACCCATTTTTGTATTTCTAACTTCTACTTCATATTTTTCAATATGAATAGATGTATAAACATCATCACTAACTAATCTTTCACTCATTATAACAGCATCTTCATAGTTGTAACCATTCCAAGTCATAAAGGCAATAACAACATTTTGTCCTAAAGCCATTTCTCCTTGGTCCATACTAGCTCCATCTGCTAAGATATCTCCAGCCTTAACCCTATCACCAGTTCTAACAATTGGTTTTTGGTTAACAGTTGTTGAATGGTTTGATCTTTCGAATTTAATTAATTTATATTCTTTTAAACCACCATTATCTTGTTTAACTGTTATTTTTAAGCTATCAGCATATACAACCTCACCATCAGCTTCACAAACAACCGCAACTCCAGAATCTTTAGCAGCTTTTGCTTCAATTCCAGTTGCAACATAGGCTGCCTCAGGTTTGATCAGTGGAATTGCTTGACGTTGCATATTCGCACCCATTAAGGCACGGTTTGCATCATCATGTTCTAAGAACGGTATACATGCAGTCGAAACAGCAACAATTTGACGAGGACTAACGTCAATTAATCCTATCTTTTTAATATCTTCGCCTTCTAACTCATATGTTTCGCCCTTATAACGACAAACAACAACATCATCAATTAATTCATTATTTTCATTTACTTTAACGTTAGCTTGAGCAATATAGTATTCTTCTTCTTTATCAGCCGTTAAATATAAAACCTCATCAGAAACAACCGGAACACCAGTATCATGATATATCTTCTTATATGGTGTTTCAATAAAACCATATTTATCAGCTCTTGAATAAGTTGCAAGTGAGTTAATTAAACCAATGTTTTGACCTTCTGGTGTCTCAATTGGACAAATTCTTCCATAATGAGATACATGAACGTCACGCACTTCAAAACCAGCACGATCACGAGTTAAACCGCCAGCACCAAGTGCTGAAATACGACGTTTATGTGTAAGTTCACTTAATGGGTTAATTTGATCCATGAATTGTGATAATTGTGAACTTCCGAAGAATTCACGAATTGAAGAAGTTAATGTCCTAATATTAATTAAATTTTGAGGAACAATATTCTTAGAGTCATTTGAAGTTGACATTCTATCACGAACATTCTTTTCCATCTTTGTAAGACCAATTCTAAATTGATTTTGTAACAACTCACCAATAAGACGTAAACGTCTATTTCCTAAGTGGTCAATATCATCAATAGAACCAATTCCAACATGTAAATTTAAATAATAACTAACACTTGCTAAAATATCTGATAGAGTAATGTGATTTCTATCTTCTAGTTGGTCATTACCAACAACATGAATAATAGCATCACCTAATCTAAGTTCAACTTTTTCTAATAAAACTTCTTTTCCACCATCAAGCATTTGTTCATATTCATAAACATTACGAATAGCATGACGGTTTTCTTTAAGAATTTGAACATTTTCAGCATTAACTTTACTATTTTTACTAATGATTATTTCCCCCGTATCCGGGTCTACAATGTCCTTATTAAACACAAATTTCTTTGAAGTGATTGCTTCAAGTCTTGAAATTAGATCTAATTTCTTGTTGACTTTATAACGTCCAACACTTGCTAAATCATATCTTCTAGTATCAAATAATCTACTTGCAAGGTAAGTTCTAGCTCCGTCAGGAGTAGATTTTTCTCCTGGACGTAATTTATCATATAGATCTTCTAAAGCATCATCGCTTCCAAAAGTATCATCTTTTTCAAAAGTGTTCGCTAAAAATTCACTTTCACCAAAAAGTTCTTTGATTTCTCGATTAGAGTTAAGACCCATAGCACGTAAAAAAGTTGTTAAATAGATCTTTCTTGAACGGTCTAATTTCGCATACCAAATATTTCTTGTTCCAAGTTCAAATTCAATCCAAGCTCCACGCGTTGGAATAACTTGACCTGAAAAGTGAGTTTGTCCACTTTTTTTATCGATTTCTTTTGAAAAGAATACTCCAGCAGAACGAATAATTTGGGTAACAATTACACGCTCAGCACCATTAATAATAAATGTACCCCATGGAGTCATTACAGGAAAATCACCTAAAAAGATTTTTTGTTCCTTTATTTCTCCAGTTTCATTATTTTTAAGCAATACATCTACCTTAATAGGTCTAGAATAATTTACATCATTTTTCTTGGCTTCCGGTATTGTGTATTTAGGCTCGTCAAACTCGTAATTATTAAAGTATAGTTCAAACTTTTCTCCATGATCTTGAATTGGAGAAATCTCTTTAAACAACTCTTTAATTCCTTCTTCTTTAAACCACTCAAACGACTTAGTTTGAATCTCAATTAAATTAGGAAGTTCAACGTTTGTTTGAACTCGTGAGTAATTTCTACGAATTCTGTTCTTTCCATAAACTACATTTTTATAACTCAAAATATTCCACCTCGCTATTTTTTTTAGCAAAAAACAGGTGCCAAACTTATTATTTTGACAAACTATTGCATTCTATTAATATACTATATTATTGTCAATTTGTCAAGGGTAAAATCTTAACAAAATGTTAATCAATATTTCCCCAATAATGGGAAAAAGGAAACTAATCTGTTTCCTTTATTGATGTAAGAACATAATATCCGCTTTGTTTAGTTATTTCTTCGCAATTACCATAGATATTTTTCATATGTTCTTTCAAAGAAAGAGCTCCTTGCTTCTTTTGAACAACAGCAAACACCTTTCCATTTTTATTTAATACGTTAAATCCATCACTAAATATTTGATAGACTTTTTTCTTCCCTGCTCTAATTGGAGGATTAGTTATAATCACATCAAACTTAGAATCTACATTACTATAGACATCACTTAGTATAGTATGGACATTATTAATTTTGTTTCTAATTGCATTTAACATCGTTAAATCAATTGCTCGTTTATTGACATCAACCAAAGTAACAAACGATGATTTATATCTTTTAGCAACACACAAACCAATAACCCCAACTCCACAACCAACATCAATGATTCTTTTCCCTTCCAAATCGGGTAAACTATTTAAAAGTACATTTGTACCAAAATCTACACGATTTTTAGAAAATACACCACTATCTGTTGAAAACTTTAATAAATGTCCACCATATGTATATTCAATATCTTTTATATTAACTTTTAAATTTTCATCGTTAGTATAATAATGACTCATAATAATCCCCTTTATAGATAAAAACCTAGATTATATCTAGGTTCTTTATTTATTTTAATTCAACAGTTGCGCCAGCTTCTTCTAACTTAGCTTTTAAAGCATTAGCTTCATCTTCTGAAACGCCTTCTTTGATTGCTTTAGGAGCAGCATCAACTAATTCCTTAGCTTCTTTTAATCCTAAACCAGTTAATTCACGAACAGCTTTGATTACATTAATCTTAGCAGCTCCAACTTCTTTGATGATAACATCATAAGTAGATGGTCCTTCTTCTACAGCCTCAGCAGCTACAGCACCAGCAACTGGAGCAGCAGCAGTAACACCGAATTCTTCTTCAATAGCTTTCACTAAATCATTTAACTCTAAAACTGTCATCTCTTTTAAAGATGCAATAAAATCTGTAACATTAATTTTTCCCATTATTAAATCCTCCTATTTAATTACTTTTGTTCAGCAACAGCCTTAACCGCTAATGCAATATTGCGGATAGGTGCTTGTAATACGCTTAATAGCATTGATAACATACCATCTTTGTTTGGTAATGTTGAATAAACTTTTAAATCTTGTGCATTCATAACTTTGCCTTCAACCACACCAGCTTTAACTTCTAATTTGGTATTTTTCTTAGCAAAATCATAAATGATCTTCGATACATTAGTATCGCCTTTACCGAAAGCAACTGCACTTGGACCACTAAATACATTTTCAAGGCCAACATATCCTACCTCATCAGCAGCACGTTTGATAATGTTGTTCTTAATAACTTTTAGTTCACATCCTTGAGCATATAATTGATTACGTAAAGTTGTAACTTGCTCAACTGATAAACCTAAGTAATCTACAAAAATTGCAGATCCTGAAGATTTAAACTTATCAGTAACAGC
This sequence comes from Bacilli bacterium, assembly GCA_041675825.1. Taxonomy (GTDB): domain Bacteria; phylum Bacillota_I; class Bacilli_A; order ML615J-28; family CAG-698; genus JAEYQM01. Next base: position 5,067 of record JBAYTC010000045.1, read on the forward strand.
AGCAACTTGTTCAACTTTTCTTTGAATCGTTGCATCTCTCATTTAGTTCACCTCCACTTAAATTAAAGAAACCTCTTTTGACGCCTTAGGTCAAAAGAGGATAAATACTCTTTTTACCTCGGTAGGATTTTTAAGCTAATGCCCCTACTGTCTACGGCTAATAATCTGTTCTATTTTTTATTAGGTATTATAATTTTTATTTTTATTAAGCTTCTGGATTTACTTTAATTCCAGGGCCCATTGTAGCGCTGATAGCAACATTTTGAACATAAACACCTTTAACAGTTGATGGTTTAATTCTTACAATAGTGTTATAAATCGCTTTAATATTTTCAACTAGTTTAGTATTATCGAATGATACTTTACCAACGATAACTTGAATATTTCCATGTTTATCAACACGGTATTCAACTTTACCAGCTTTAATTTCTTCAACAGCTTTTTGAACATCCATTGTAACTGTACCAGTCTTAGCATTAGGCATAAGTCCTTTAGGACCTAATACTTTACCTAATTTTCCTAGTTCACCCATCATATCAGGTGTAGCAACGATTATATCAAAATCGAACCATCCACCTTTAATCTTTTCAAGGTATTCACTATCACCAACATAATCAGCTCCTGCAGCTTCTGCTTCTTTCGCTTTAGGTCCTTTAGTAAGAACCAAAACCTTTCTTGTTTTACCACTACCATGTGGTAATACAATTGCTCCACGTAAATTTTGTTCAGCTTTACGAGGATCTAAGTTTAAACGAAATGCAATTTCTACAGTTCCATCAAATTTAGTGTAGCTTGTTTGTTTTACTAATTCAACAGCTTCTGCTATTGAATAGCGTTTAGTTGAATCAACTAGCTTTAAAGCTTCTAAATACTTTTTACTTGCTTTTGCCATAGTTTTTTCCTCCTTTGTGGTCTAACAGAAAATTCCTCCCACAACTTAAAACCAATGTTTTAAGTTAATATATGAATAATCTCTTAGAAATTTTTGTTAATTAGTCTTCAACAACAATTCCCATATTTCGAGCAGTACCTTCGATAATCTTCATTCCAGCTTCTACATCATATGCATTAAGATCTGGTAACTTGATTGTAGCAATTTCACGAACTTTTTCACGAGAAATTGTAGCAACTTTAGTCTTCTTTGGATTTGAAGAACCACTTTTAATTCCAGCATACTTTTTTAATAAACCAGCAGCTGGTGGAGTCTTTGTGATGAAAGAAAATGAACGATCATCATATACAGTGATAATTACAGGAATTACATCGCCCATTTTGTCTTTAGTTTGTTCGTTAAATTGCAAAACGAATTGTTGACCATTAACTCCGGCTTGACCTAATGCTGGTCCAACTGGCGGAGCCATAGTAGCTTTACCTGCAGCAATTTGTAATTTAATGACTTTCGTAATTTTTTTCGCAGCCACGAGACGCACCTCCTTTTGTCTGTGTTGTGGTAATCTGAGTTTTTAAAACTCTCCCACTAATAAATAAATAGATACGTGAGATTATTGCACGCTAAGTTATTATACACTATTACTAGTGTTTTGTCAATTTTTATTTAAATGAATAAAATTGTTTTTTTATATTTAATTGTAAATGATTTAAGCCTTTTTTACTTTTAATAAAGAATAAAATAAATAGGTTTAAAAAGATTGTTCCCCTTTTCCCCAAAAGTTATACTACCATTATCTTTTATCAATTCTTAACTATTTTTTAGGTTTCTCTAGAGGAATGACCTCACCAACTAAACCATAATTAGGCCCACCTAATCTAGATGCTGGTTCTAGGATTTGCAAATCTATTTTTTCATTGTCAACAACATCATCATCTACTTGCATACCAACAACCCTGCCAATAAATAAGTCGGCTGTCTCTAAATTTAAATGTTTCTCATAAACACATTCTAATCTAATTTTAGCTTCTTTTACGCCATCAGTTCCAACAAACTTAGATTTAACTCTAGTTAGTCCCAATTCATCTATTTCACTAACCATACTACGATATTCATAAGATGATTTGTTTGCCATTTCTAAATTATCAACATCGACAATATGGACAACAAATTCTTTAGTTGTGAAAATATTATTAGCAGTATCTTTAGTAACCCCACCATCTCTTCTAATAGAAACACTAATTAAAGGTGGTTCAGTAGAAACTAAATTAAAATATGAAAATGGAGCAATATTATAAACACCATTACTATCTTTTGAACTAATCCAAGCAATTGGACGAGGAACTACTGAGCTTGTTAGCAATTTAAACTTGTCTTGACTACTAATATTATTAAAATTAAATATCTTCATAAAACACCTCATAAGTAAGATGTCTCAATTATAACATATATATTTTAAATAATAAAACATTTTCATTAAATTGTTTTATTATAAAAAAAATCCGTCAAAGACGGATATTATTTCTTTTCCTTTATTTCTGAGAACTCTAACTCAGTAGGAGTCAATCTTCCAAAGAAGTCAACTAATACCTTTACAGTTCCCTTATCTAAATCTATTTCATCAATCTTTCCAGATTGACCAGCAAATGCTCCAGATATAATTTGAACCTCATCTCCAACTTTTGATAAGAAGGTTCTATCAACTGTAACACCAGCAAGTTTTAAAATTGGTGCCATTTCTTCTTCAGGTAACGGAACCGGTTTAGCACCACCACCACTTGAACCCAAGAAACCTGTAACCATTGGAGTATTTCTAACCATAAACCAAGTTTCATCAGTAACAATCATGTCAATGAAAACATAACCTGGAAAAGGTTTAGTAATAACTTCTTTTAGTTCTCCATTTTTCTTACGTTCCATTGATGTTTCTTCTGGAACTAATACTTGAAATATATAGTCTTGCATATTCATAGACTCAATACGGTTCTCAAGATTTCTCTTTGCCGCACTTTCAAGACCAGAATATGTTTGAACTACATACCATGCTCTTTCACTAGCTGCCATTATCTACTCAACCAGTTTTCAATTACATTTAATCCTAAATCGGCAACAGCAAAAAACAATGCCATAATAACTGAGAACAATAAAACAACAGCTGTTTTTCTTAAAAGATCTCCTCGTTTAGGCCAAGTAACTCTTTTTAATTCATCAATAGATGGTTTGTAATATGGCCAAACAGATAGAAGTAAACTAAGTACACCAAGTACGATTAGAATCCAGGCAAATACTTTTGGATAATCACCAATTAAATAAATATCTTCAAGAGTTAATCCAAACTCATTATTTAAGAAGATAACCCCTAGTACTATAGCAATTAATGAAAGGATTAATAAAATTAACCATTCATGTTTATATTCTTTTGTAAAAACACTTGCTAATCTACTTTGTTTCTTCACTACTTTATCTTTCTTTAATTCAGACATAAAACATTCCTCCTATTTAGTCTCTTTATGAACAGTATGCTTATTACATTTAGGACAAAACTTCTTAAGCACCATACGTTCAGGTTTTGTTAATTTATTACGATTTAGAGTATAGTTACGAGACAAACACTCTTCACAAATTAGAATTACTTTTTCTCTCATATTAACACCTACAATACCTAAATATTTTACCAAATCTTTAATTCAATGTCAATCTTTTTATTTAAAGAGCATCTGTTTCATCTTCTCTTTAACGGAATATAAACCATTATAAACTTTTTTAATATCACAGTTTAAATATTTAGCAATTTCAACAGCTTTGAAGTTTTTTAGGAACTTTAAATTAAACACCTTTTTCTCAAAATCATTAAAATCAAAATCCATAATTTTATTATTATAAACCGGACTTTCTTCCTCAACACTATCATAAGTACCCACCAAGGTCACATTATAAAAGTATCCACTTTCTTTTTTCAA
>JBAYTC010000046.1:0-8866 GCA_041675825.1 Bacilli bacterium
AGCTGTTAGTAAAACAATATCCATATCTTTAATTACAGCAGTTAATGCTTCACGTTCTTTTTCAAGAAGTTCTTGAGATAATGAGTTTGCATAACCACCCTCTCCAACTGCTTCTTCCACAGGGATACCTAAGTCAACAATCTTAGCACCTAAACTCTTAGCTTGTTCACATGCATCAGGTCTAATATCTGCAGCATAAACAACAGCTCCTAGTCTTTTAGCAGTAGCAATAGCTTGAAGGCCTGATACACCTGCTCCCACTACTAAAACATTAGCCGGTTTAAGCATACCTACAGCACTAAAGATTTGTGGAATGAATTTCGCTAAATCATCAGCAGCCATCAACATTCCTTTATATCCAGCACATGTACTCATCGAAGTAAGAGCATCCATACTTTGAGCTCTAGATATTCTTGGAACCCCATCTAAAGTAAGTCCAATAACACCTTTTGCTGCCAAATTTCTAACCATTTCATGGTTTACAGGAGAAGCAGGATGCAAGAAAGTAATTAAATATTGACCTTTCTTCATCATGTCAATTTCATGACATTGCTTTTCTTCATTAAATAATGGTTCTTTTACTTTTAAAATTACATCTGCATTATTATAGATTTCTTCTACATTTTGTACAATTGTCGCACCAGCTTCTTGATAGTGATAATCCATAAAATATGATCCTTCACCAGCTCCAGCTTCAACAAGAACAGTTGCTCCATCATTTATAAACTTAGTAACAGTTTCTGGAATTGCAGCTACTCTCTTTTCATTTTGCATAATTTCTTTTGGAATCCCAATAATCATTTTCTTCCTCCATTGTCTTTATATATCCTAAGTTCTAGGCCTTAACAACATATACATTATACATCGTAAGCGTTTTTTTTTCAACATTTTTTTGTAAGTTTTTAATATTATCAATCTCTTTTTTTTCGTTTTATAATATAAAAAAAATTAGGTAATAGTTAGGTATAGTAAACACATAACAAACATATTAAATAATCATATATTAAAGTAAGTCTCTAGTTACAAATATTGAATTTATACTAGTACTATTAAAAAAAGCAAGAATCAAATTCTTACTTTTTTAATCACATGATTTCACTAAACTATTCATTACCATTTCCCAAGCTTTATCAAAATACTTAAAAACTGATTCCCAAGCCTCATCCTCAGGATATCCTATATTGCTTAATCTAACAAGTGTATTATTATCAGCTTTAATAAACTCGATTACAACCCAGGTGAACTTTTCAGATTCTCTTAACTCTTTAAATTGTGGTGGTACATTCCATGTGAAAGAAAACATTCGATTTGGAATAAATGATAGAACTTTACATTTTTCACTCCCTCTATTCTTGACTGACAGATCCTTTGTAAAATAGATCTCATACTTACCACCTGGAAATATTTCTACTAAATTATCTGCACTAAAGAAAGAATTTAATCCTTCTTTTGTAGTCCACTTGTTATACAAATATTCCCTACTCTTTTTAATGATTCTTTCTTTAACTATAGTTTTCATATGTACCTCCTGATACCTTGATTTATATTCTCGGGTTATGCAAAATGGAAACCCACGTATCTTTTGAAATTCCATATCTGGTTTCGTGTTTAACTAATTTATAGTGTTTGAATCCACATTTAAACTGTACTTTCTCAGACTGTGGATTATCTACAAAATGACAACACACTAAAAAGTCCAAACCCATTTCGTTAAATAAATATCTAATTACTTCCTGAACTGCTTCTGGCATTATGCCCATTCCCCAATAGTCTTTACTTAATACAAATCCCAGTTCAGCTCCTACTTTTTCATTGAATTCCGGCAGCTCACTTTCGTTATACTTTTCAATACCTAAAGAACCAATTACCTTATTATTAAATTCAATAGCAAATGTTTTCTTTTCATTAATAAACATATTAAGGATTAATATGCTGTGCTCTTTGTTTTCATGCGGGATCCAACCAGCCATTTGACCCACTCCATCAACTGAAGCATATTCAAAGAAGTCATCTAAATCATCTAAGTTCCAAGGTCTTAAAAGCAGTCTATTTGATTTTAGTGTAATTTTAGATATATCAATTATTTTATTCATAAAATCCCTCTACTTATTTTTCTAATTATACTACTTTTAGATATTATTTACAAATAATTAGTAAAAAAACTTTGATATCGCTGATTGGATATCAAAGTTTTTTTCTTAATGACTATACTAGTTTTCTTAAAACAATACCAAATGCTTCAGGCCCTGTATGAATTGCTAGAGCAGGGGTAACAGATTTAATTTCAAAATTTCTTGCATTATTAAATTTGATTTTCACATCTTCAATAACAGATTTAATCTTATCATCAACCTTTGCAACTAATACTGTAATATCAAAGCTCTTTGCTCCTTCTAGAAACTCCCAAGCTAGTTCAATTAGCTTACCTATTGCCTTTTGATATCCTCTGGTTTTCTTAACAGTATAGTAAACACCTTTTTCATTGCACGAAATAATTGGTTTAATGTGTAATATACTTGCAACAGTACCTGCAACAAGACCAATTCTACCACCACGTCTTAAGTATTCAACAGTACCAATTGTAAAAAATACTTTTTGATTATCTAAAGAACTTTGAACTATTTCCATGATGTCATTAAATGTTTTTCCCTCTTCAATTAGTTCTAACGCATTATAAGATGCATATCCACAACCCTTGCTAATGTTTTTTGTATCAACTAATCCAAAAGTAAGTCCATCATAATCTTCAACAAGCATTCTTATAACATTAAATGTACCACTTAATCCTGAAGAAATTGTACAAATAATAACATGAGTATAACTAAGAGATTTAATCTCATCCAATGTTTGAATAATTTTTTCTGGTTTTGGTAATGATGTTGTTACTTTATGAGTGTCAATTTTTTCTAAAACTTGATCTAATGTAATATCAACACCATCTATAAAACTTTCCTCGTCAATTTGAATTGTTAATGGTAGAACAAACAAGTTATCAGAATATCCTTTTTCAATATCTGATCCCGAATCTGTTAAAACTGCAATTTTTTCTTTAATCATTATTACTTCTCCTCTACATATATATAGATTACCATATTAATTATAATCAATCAAACATAAAAATTATTATGATAAAAAACTGTCATTTATATTCGTAAGTTTTCCCTTAATAAATATTAATATTTATTATTTAGCGGCTGAATTTTTTAAGTATCTCAATACCCAGACATTAAAGGTCAGTAAACTTATAATCAACTATTACTCTTTAAACTTAAGTAAATGTCCCATCTTATCTTTCTTTGTTTTTAAGTATAATTCATTTCTCTCATTGTGATTAAGTTGAATTGGTATGCGTTCTACAATCTCAATACCATATCCAGTTAATCCTGATAATTTAAGCGGATTGTTAGTCATAAGTTTTACTTTACTTACGCCTAAATCAGTTAATATTTGAGCCCCAATTCCATAATCTCTTAAGTCCTCAGCAAACCCTAAGGCTAAATTAGCTTCTACTGTATCCATTCCCTTATCTTGAAGATTATAAGCTTTAATCTTATTGATTAGTCCAATCCCTCTTCCTTCTTGACGCATATATACTAATATTCCTTTTCCCGCTTCATTGATCATATCTAGTGCTGCTTGTAATTGTTCCCCACAGTCACATTTCATTGAACCAAAAGCGTCTCCAGTTAAACATTCTGAGTGAACCCGAACTAATACTTCATCCTCAGGTTTTATATCACCCATAATTAATGCAACATGGTGTTCACCATTAATTGCATTTTCAAATCCGACAATCTTAAATTCACCATGATTGGTCGGTAAATTTGCTTCAGCTGCTCGTTTTATTAAGTTTTCACTACGCTTACGATATTCAATTAAGCTTGATACAGCAGTAAACTTAATATTTAATTGTTTTGCCAAGTCTTTTAGTTCATTTAACAAATAGGGTTCACCCGACTCTTTAACAATAAGTGATGTTACCCCTGCAGGATATAAGCCTGCAAACTTAGCTAAGTCAACAGATGCTTCAGTTCTACCTGCACGTTTTAACACTCCACCCTTGCGATATTGTGTTGGGAAAATTACTCCTGGTTGCTTGAAGTGATTATGCGTAGATTCTGTGTCTATAATAGACTTAATAGTTGTTAGCATTTTTTCTATTTTTGGTTTATTGACAGTTGCTTCAACTGATAAAATATTAGCTGTCTTGTATGTTGAAACTGTTTGTTCATACAGTGCTTGAATGTTTAATTCTTTAAATCTTTCTTTCTCTGTAGTAATGTTAATAACTCCATTTGAATATTTATTAATTAAAATTAATGTTTCTAGTGTGACTGTTTCTGCTAAAACTAAAAAATCACCAGTATTAAGAGAATCATAATCATCTGTAATAATAATTGGTTTTCCTTGCTTAAGATCTTCTATTACTTCTTCAATAGTATTAAAAATATTTTCCATATTTACACATCCTTTATATATTTATCTTATACAATAATTATTAAAAGTAAATAATTATTAATCATAGTAAAATTATAGTAATTTAAAATAGGTTATATAGTTCATTCAATAATACACCTATATAATTATTATAACAAATTTTTCAGGAAAATACTTATATTTAACCTACACAAACCCATTTACTAACTATTATTATTAATTTCTAAGTAGTAGGTCGTTTATACTATATTAAAAAGGCTTTATGAATGTATCAAACCTATACCTCTAATATTTGTTCTCACAATCATTTTTATTTTATTGGTATCCATCTTTAAAAGATCATTAATTTGTAATAATTTTAATTCATCTTTTCTATACATTTCATATATAAGAGTATTTACTCTAGTTATATAGTCGCATTAACGTAACTTCACAATAATAATATAATCAACATTTTAATTTAAAACATGGTTAAAAAGTGCAAAAACTCCCTTATTTCTAAGAGAGTTAAAATTACAAATTTCTAGTGTATCTAAATTGGATGATTATCTAAAACCATACTAAAAGTAATTTGCTTTTACACATATATTTTATAATATAAACCTTGTGTATGAAAGCATTTAATATTTAAGTAACCCATTTATGATAAATTCACATTAAATAATCTTTAATTATTTCCGTCCAACATCTAGAATATTATCAGTGATTATATTTAATAACTAATTTTTCAGTTCAATTATAGAATATAGAAATATTATTCCAACCGTTCAATCCATTTGGTTAGAAAGATAATAAACGTTTATCCGCAATCATCACGATTAATCGTGATATGGGTTATAATATGCTTCGTAGTCATGGAATAAAGATATAATGCGCATAGTTCAACGTGTCATAAGTTCACTAACATTACCCTTTATCCCCATTGGTTATGTTAAAATTGTCATTTTTTAGCAATCTTCTAGTTATGTATATATTTTTAGATCATCATCTATATTTCACATACTGTCATAATAATCTAATTAATTCTATATGGGACCTATTCTATTAAATACTTAACTCTTTTTTGATGATTTTTTATTAATAAATCGAAAAATTGATACATTTTGATTAAAGAAATACTTATTATTATTCCACCCACGATATCAGTTAACCAATGTACTCCCGATAATATACGACCGATTACCATAAATATAATGAAAAGAGTTTGAATAATATTTAAAGCATCTCTAATATGTGTTTTTATACAATATTTATTTGTTTGATCGATAGAAGTAATCATAAAACATAATACAAGCATGGTTGTAGATGAAGGATATGATGCTTCTAAATAACCATCAATCAACACCGGCCTTCTATTAATAACAAAATATTCAAAGAACATATAAACCCCAAAGGTGATAAGATATAAAATACCTAATGATAGAATATTGCTGTCTACCTTTAATATATTCTTCCTTTTTATCCACTGAAATAATCCAACAAATCCATAAATAAATCCTATAATTATCGGAATAATTCCAGCCCAATCTGTAAGTTCATAGATTAAAAAATTGGTACTAGTTATATTGTAGAAAAATATGTTTAAATGAGAAAATCCAACGATAGAATCATTTGGACCAATATTGTCTGTATCAATTTTTTTAACAAGGATTGTATAAACTATAAAAATTACTAAATTTATCAGCGCGATATATAATTGTGTTTTTTTCATTTTAATGCCTCCAATTTCTTAAATTATACATAAATTTATTAGAAATTGGTAGCAACTATTATTCACATTAGGACACTTATCGTGTCATTTGATTTTTTATAATAAATATTCCTTTAATAACTAGGATTGCTAATGTAAGAGCTCCTGCATATGGCTGCAAAGTCAACATAAATAGTAATGTTCCTACGATACTTAAAGACAAAGAAAAAATTAATTTGATTTTGTTAACTTTTTGATTTGTACTATTTTGAGTACAAATATTGTAAAGTCCCCCTACTATACTAGTTATAATTAAAATATAATATGGAATTAATATATATAGATAGCTATCTTCAAGATTGATTAATGAAACTTCATATACTACATTATTATTAGTGTATCCAAACAAAGGAACAAAGAAATAGATTATTAGCAATAAATCCAGCAACCCAAAAAGCAAATTCAAAAACTGCATTTTTTTACTATTAGTATCATCTTTAGCTAATAAAATGAGCTCATCATTTGAAAGCAAATTATCTAGACTAACATCATAAAAATCAGCAACTTGTTTTAAAGTGTCAATACTTGGATATCCTTTACCTGATTCCCATTTAGAAATCGCGGTTCGAGATACAAAAAGATATTTAGCTAGTTCTTCTTGGGTAATACCTTTACTTCTTCTTAATTCCTGAAGTTTCTCTTCAAATTTCATATAAATCTTCTTTCTATTTCCATAATTATAGTTATATTTGTTTCAAAAATGAATGGATTAAATATTTCAATTGGATTAATAATAATGCTTTTATTGTTTTCTTACATCATTTAATAAAGTTGATACTGATAAAGTATCACAGTTTGCAAATTATCTTTAAAATTAACTGTGTTAGCTTCAATTATTTAATAACCTGCATCATCATATTTTATTGATTATTATTTTCTCTATCATACATAATTCACTATTCTCTGTCCGAAAAAAAGAGAAAAACCAAGGAAGCTACAAGTGATCCCACAAAAGACAGTCCAGCAAGCAAACTATAATTTAAAAATCCTAAAACTAGCAAAACAAGTGTCAAAATCAGCAGCAAAGAAGGAAAAACAAAGGGCATAAACTTGTTTTTGGAAAAAAGCTTGTTGAAAAAACTAGTTATCCCAAATGAGAAAACCACATAAAGAAAGAAAATAAATAGTTGACGGAATATCATAGTTTCTAATAACATACAATTACCTCTTTAGTAAAAAAATTTAAAAACTGGCAAATAGGATTCTTTACCTTTATACCTACCAAAAAAGCTTGATAACCGTAATTATATAAGTTGTTTTTCACGTTTTTTAAGTAGTCTACATTAACACCAATTATATGGTTATCAAATATAATTAAAATTTTACCTGAAAATTAATACATAATCCCATTATAAGTAAACAAGAATAATTAATAAGAAATTTTATCTTGTAAGAATGTACCTTTTCTTAAATCATCATAAGCTTTCATTAGTTCTTCTCTTGTATTCATCACAATCGGTCCACCCCAAGCAACCGGTTCTTTTAATGGAATTGAACTAACAAATAATATCTGCGCGGTTTTATCTGTAGTTTTAATATCAATTGTATCCCCACTGCTAAGTTTAACAGCAGTTTTTTCTTTAACATATACACCACTTATATATGCTTCTCCTAAAAGCGTAAACATCATTACTGTATGTTCTTCATTTGTCTTAAGCTCAAACTCTTGATTGCTATTTATGTGAATATCATAATAGTTTAGCGGAAGATATTTACTTTGATAACCTTTTTGATCACCAAAATCCCCAGCTAATAGTCTAATTTTTCCCCAATCAAACATTATTTCTTTAATTGAATCATTTTTAATACTATGATAAGCTGGTGGTACAAGTTTATCTTTTGCCGGAAGATTTAGCCAAAGTTGTACTCCAAGCATCCTATTTGATGCTGGTAATCTTTCTTCATGCAAAATACCCGAACCTGCTGTCATCCATTGCACTTCACCATTCCCTATAGTATCTTGATTATTCAAACTATCTCTATGAGTCATATATCCACTATAAACATAACTTATTGTTTCAATGCCTCTATGAGGGTGCATAGGAAATCCAGCAATATAATCATCTGGATTTATACTATCAAAAGAATCAAGCATCAAAATCGGATCAAATTCTTTAATAGTTTCGCTTCCTAACACTCTTACCAAACTTACTCCAGCACCATCTTTTGTTTTGTAACCTGTAACTTGTTGAATAACTTTTCTTTTCATAATAGTTTTCTCCTTATCATAAATATATAATCTATATGTAAATAAAACTGTATTTAAAATAACAAATCTATTTACTATTAAATAAATGTTTCTTCATTCTATTATAATTTATTATCTAAAAAGACTTGATATCAACTAGTTTTAAAAATAAAATAATGATTTATATACTTATTGTAACATATATTATAATTAAAAGAAATACCATGATGAAAATAGGAGTGAAATTCAATGCATTATATTATAAATTCAAATATTACTAATAAATAGTAGACTAAGTATAATAATCAATAATTATAAAGTTCAAGAACACTAAAAAATAATATAATAATAAAAATAAATAAAATAAAAAAATTTCATAACCGAATATCAATTACAATCCATAAGCTTTTTTCTTAAACTTTTGTAATTATATAAATTTTTAAATAAACTCAAATATAATAAATAAAAAAACGCAGTAACCTAAGTTACTG
>JBAYTC010000047.1:0-8144 GCA_041675825.1 Bacilli bacterium
CGATTCAAAAGCAATAACTTTCCCCTCTAGATCATGTATATCTACAACATTAGTTTTCTTTACATAAACTAAAGAATTCTTGGGAATGCTTGGATACATACTATCACTGACAACTGTATAGTACTGATATCCAAACAGAAGTGATAACAGAGTCATTAAGATAAAAATGAAAAAGACTATTACTAAACCATATCCTATTTTTTTAATCATTTTGTTTTATTATTATATACCTTCAGTGAAATCAATAGATCCCATATCAGACCATGCGATATAATCATTTTGTTTAGCTTGGAAAGTAAATGTGATTGTAAAAGCAGTATCCGTAAAGCCATTACCTACTTGAGAACCATCAAGTACAATGCTTGAAACAAAATTTAAAGTTTGAGTTCCCGCAGCAATTTTATATTTACCTGATTCTAAAGTAGCGTCAGTTCCTTGATAATAATGATAACCATCAGTTTCATTATAGACCCATCCTGAAGCTTCACCAAAAGTAATATCAACTAAATCAATACCATTTGTATCTCCCGCACCATAAACAACCTCAATTTTAACTCTAAGTTCTGTTGCTACGGTTGAAGCATTTGTTAATGTAAAAGGTTCTGTAACAAGATTTTGCCCTGGAACAACATAACCCACAACAGGACCAATATCTCCAGCCCAAACAAACTCAACATTACCAACTGTTACTGTTTTTTCTGGAGTTAATTCCTCATCAGTTAACCATGCTCTAATCAATAACCCTAATGCACTTGCTACAACCACTAGAAGTGCTCCTAATAATAAAACAACTTTTTTATTGAATACTAATTTCATATTTATTCTCCTTCATTCATATAAATGTTTATTTTTTCAATATTTACTATTCCACTATATTTAATATTAGTAGTTTCTTGATCAAAATATAGTGAAAACAAAATTGTTTTTGTGCCATTTATTGCTAGATTCGATGCCTTTGCAATAATAAAACTATCGTTACTTACTATATTGCTTAATCGATAATCTTCAGTTTCATCAAGAGTTGCAACCTTACTAATAGCTCCATCTACAATAATATCACCATTAAGAAGTTGATATACATCAAATAGATTATAGCCCTCATAATCATTATCGCTAGTTACACCATTTGCAACAACGTCCAATGATAGACTAGATGTTCCTTTATTTTTTATCTCAAGTTTAAATTCATAAACATTTCCAGGAACCGATAAATCTAGTAAATCAATAAGTTGCTCTTCTGTAGTTATAACTTCGTATTCACCTGAATCATTTTTGTCAATTGACAATATGATTTCAACATCGAATTTACCTGAGGTAACAATTATATTATTTGCATTGGCATTAGTTGTAATACTCATCCAAGCAAAAGTAGAGGTTAACAGAAGTAAGACAGTAAAAGCTAAAAATACTAAAGAATATATTAGATTTTTGTTTTTCTTCATAGTTTCCTCCTTATCTATTTATATTATAGTCTATGAACAATTAACAAAGTCTTAATAAGAAGCAATATAGTACTCTTTTTTACTGTTTTTCGTAATAAAAAAAGCAAATCTTTCGATTTGCTTATGTAAATATTCCTATTGAATCATGTTAAGAATATCTTTTTTTGGTCTAACGCCAATCATTTGATTAACTAATTTACCATCTTTGATATAAACAAGAGTAGGAATACTTCTTACGCCATAAGATCCTGCTAATTGCGGGTTCTCATCAACATTAATTTTAATTACCTTAACATCTGATCTTTCCTTCTTAATTTCCTCAACAATTGGTGATAACATACGACAAGGTCCACACCAATCAGCATAAAAATCAATTAATACTTTTTCATTATCTTTTAATATTTGATCAAAATTTTCCATTATTTTCCTCCCAATGAAAATTATATATACAAAATGTATTATACATATATTATACTATAAATAATTCATTTTACAATTCATTTGCTTTATACAAAGAAAATAAAAGGCTGTATAAAATATATACAGCCCATTAGATAGTCTATTTTCTATACTTAATCGCAGATTGAGCTGCTGCAAGTCTAGCAATTGGGACTCTAAATGGCGAGCAAGAAACATAGTCAAGTCCAACTTTATGGAAGAATTCAACGCTTCTTGGATCTCCACCATGCTCACCGCATACACCTAAATGTAGATGTGGATTAGCTTCTTTTCCTTTCTTAACGGCTATTTCAACTAATTTCCCAACACCTTCTTGGTCAATAGTTGCGAAAGGATCATTCTCATAAATTCTCTTTTCATAATAGTCTTTTAAGAATACACCGGCATCATCACGACTAAATCCAAACGTCATTTGCGTTAAATCATTAGTACCAAAACTGAAGAATTCAGCTTCTTTAGCTATTTCATCAGCAAGAAGTGCAGCACGTGGAATTTCAATCATTGTACCTAAAAGATATTTTAAATCCATCTTACTTTCCTTTATTAACTTATCGGCAGTTTCAACAACTATATCCTTAACAAACTTCAACTCCCTTACTTCCCCTACTAAAGGAATCATAATTTCAGGAACTGCAGGATAGTCAGGATTACGTTTCATTACATTAATATATGCTTGAATAATAGCAGTAGTTTGCATTTCAGCAAGTTCAGGATAACTAACTGATAAACGACATCCACGGTGACCCATCATTGGATTAAACTCGTGTAATGATGCTATCTTGTCGATTAGTTTTTCCTTTGAAACACCTAATTCTTGTGCTAACTCTTCAATATCACTATCTTGAGTAGGTAAGAATTCATGTAGAGGTGGATCCAAATAACGAATAGTTACCGGCATACCTTCCATAGCTTCATATATTTGTTCAAAATCAGATTGTTGCATAGGTAATAATTTAGCAAGTGCTTTCTTTCTTTGTTCAATATTTTCACTAACAATCATTTCTCTCATAGCTTTAATTCTATCTGCTTCAAAGAACATATGTTCTGTACGACATAAGCCAATTCCTTGTGCTCCAAAAGCTCTAGCTTGTTTCGCATCATTAGGTGTATCTGCATTTGTTCTAACATCTAATGTTTTAATTTCATCACACCAAGTCATAAACTTCTCAAAATCCCCACTAATTGTTGCTGGTCTTGTATCTATCTTACCACCATAAACAATTCCAGTAGATCCATCTAGAGAAATCCAATCTCCGAGATGATATTTCTCGCCACCTACTGTAAAGAAACCTTTAGCTTCATTTACAACCAATCCATGACAACCAGAAACACAACATTTACCCATACCACGAGCTACAACAGCCGCATGAGAAGTCATTCCACCTCTAGCTGTTAAAAAGCCTTCAGACACATGCATTCCTTCAATATCTTCAGGTGATGTTTCAAGTCTAACTAATACAACTTTATTCCCTTTATTTACCTGTTCAATTGCTTGTTCAACATTAAATACAACTTGACCTGTAGCAGCACCTGGAGAAGCAGGCAAGCCTTCACCAATTCTCTTAGCCTTCTTTAAAGCGCTTTCATCAAATTGTGGATGTAAGAAAGTATCCAATTGCTCAGGCTTAACTAACATAATTGCTCTTTCTTTATCAATCATATTAGTTTCAAACATATCAACAGCTATCTTTAATGCTGCATGAGCAGTTCTTTTTCCACTTCTGGTTTGTAAGAAATATAAAATTCCATTTTCAATAGTAAACTCAATATCTTGCATATCTTTAAAATGGTTCTCCAATTTTTTTGCAAGATCAATAAACTGTTGATATACATCAGGCATAATTTTGCCAAGTTCAGCAAGTGGTGATGGAGTTCTAACACCAGCAACAACATCTTCACCTTGAGCATTAAGCAAAAATTCACCGTAAACTTTATCTTCACCAGTGGCTGGATTTCTCGTAAATGCAACTCCAGTTCCTGAAGTCTCACCCATATTACCATACACCATCGATTGAACATTAACTGCAGTTCCCCAACTTGATGGAATACCGTTTATTTTACGATAATAATTAGCACGAGGATTTTCCCAAGATGCAAAAACAGCTTCTATTGCTCCATATAATTGTTTTTTTGGATCACTTGGAAATTCTTCATTTAATTCTTTTTTATATAAAGCTTTGAATTTTTGAATCATTTCTTGGAAGTCATTTGCACTAAACTCAGTGTCCAATGAAATATTTCTCTCTTCTTTCATCTCATCAATAATTTCTTCAAATCTAGGTTTAGGTAGCCCCATAACTACATCTGAGTACATTTGGATAAAACGTCTGTATGAGTCGTATGCAAAGCGAGGATTATTAGTAATTTCAGCAAGACCCTTTACTACAGTTTCATTTAAACCAAGATTTAATATAGTGTCCATCATGCCCGGCATCGATACACGAGCTCCAGATCGAACCGAAACAAGAAGAGGGTTCATTGGATCACCAAATTTTTTGTTTGTAATTTTTTCTAACTCAACCAAAGATGAATTGATTTGATCAAAAATATAATCAGGTAAATTCTCCTTATTTTGATAATAGACAGTACATGCTTCTGTACTTACAGTAAACCCTTGAGGTATTGGAAGCCCTAGTTTTGTCATTTGACCTAAGTTCGCACCTTTACCGCCTACGAGGTTCTTCATTGTTTCATCTGTTTCTGAAAACATAAAAACAAACTTTTTGTTAGACATATTTTATCCTCCTAATATTTTATATATCTACGGTATCATGCCAATATCTAAATATTCATCATTAAGCAAGAATGATTAGCATTAGAATCATGACGAAATACTTTTGAACTAAATAAATTAAAAAATGTCAAGCAAATCGTGCAAGCGTTATCTACATTAATTATATAATAATTAAATAAATTATTCAAGGATTAATGAAAAGTTTTTATTTAATGATAAAAAAAGTTATGAATATAATTATTCATAACTTACAGTTTCTATTTCAATATCTTGCTTTTTATAAAATAAAACGCCAACAAACATGAAAATCAATACAATTGAACCAAATACCAAGAAGTTTAATATACCTCCTGTTTCCTTAGTTAATACAAATGAAAACAACCCCGTAGCCGTAAACACGAAGAAAACAGCTGATATTATTGCTAAAGCCGGCATGATAAATCTACTGAAAACTTTTAAATCTTTTTTGTTTTTCATTAACCATATATAAATTAGTACATAAGAAGAATAAACAAAAGCAATTGACAATTCATCCATACTTCCTAAAAAATTAAAATTAGTATTAAAAGTTATAATCCATAGAAGGGTAAAAAACATCGTAAGCCCAAATCCAATCAATGAAGATACTATTGAAGTATTAAAACTATGATGAATCTTGCTAACTTGTCTAACTAATGGGCCACGACCACGATAACTTATAGAATACATTCCTCTTGAACATGCCATGGTTAATCCATTAAGAGTTCCTAAACAAGAAATGAAGACAAATAAATTAAATATTACTTTTCCACCAATACCAAATAAAACTTTTAAAGCCTCAAATGGACCATTATCTCCGAATGAAATTAGATCGCTAGTTTGAGGAACTAAACTTGATAGTCCTAGATAGTATAAAACATATGCTATAACAACAATTACTGAACCTAATACCAATGCTAATGGTAAATTCTTCTTAGAATTTCTTAATTCAGCATTAATTGAAGTAGCAACAACCCAACCTTCATAAGCAAATATAGTGGCTAAAATTGCACTACCAAAATTATTAGTCGCATTTTCAGCAACAACTGTAAATGCAGTATCTAAGTTCCCATTAATCAAACCGAATATTGTACCAATAACTGCAATAACAAATATCGGAATTAATTTGATTATGGTTGTTGAAACTTGGAAGTATCCAGCAACTTTCGGAGCAATTGTGTTCATTACAAAAGATGCAATAATTAACATTACTGTAGCAAACCAAAAATGCCAGGTAGTAAAAACCCCATCATTACCTATTAATGCATAAAAGTAAACCATTGAAACAAATCCTAATGTAGCAACCAAAATTGGATAGTATATAGTAGTAAAATACCAAGCTAGACCATACCCAACTTTTTCATTACTAGCCGCCTCAACATAATCAACAACTCCATTTACTTTTTGAATACTATTAGCCATTAGACTAAAACAAAATGCACTTATTATCATTATGGCTCCACTTATAATCCAAGCCAAAAGCGCAGTAGAGAGTTTTCCTCCAGTGTTCGCAAGAACTTTAGGTGCTTTAAAGAATACACCAGAGCCAATCACAACCCCTACAACCATTGAAATTCCTGTGAATAATCCATATTTTCTTTTTAGTGTACTCATATATGAAGCACCTCCTTTTTATATGTCTTAAATTATATAATAATTATTATAAAAATACAAGAAATATTTTATAAAAAAATAAAAAAGTAGTAAATTACTGTAATTTACTACTTTTCTTCATAATATTCGTCCAAGAATGTATACGTTTCATCCTTTTTTTTCCATCCAATTGAACAATTTAAGTTTACATTTTCTGCACTTCTATAAATGTTCATTTCAACATTCGGATGTTCTTTTCTAATCTCTTCAATCATATTTTTAATTACTTTACGTTTTGATGAAAGTTCTCTTTTTGTTACACTGCAACCACAACTCATCGCATTAATACCAATATATTTCATATAAGTTTTAATATCGCGTTCATATATATATACCATTGGTCTAATTAATTCCATATTTTGAAAATTTGTCGATTTAAGTTTAGGCATCATTGTTCCATAATTTCCTGCATAGATAACATTCAGCATAGTGGTTTCTATAACATCGTTTAAATGATGAGCAAGCGCTATTTTATTGCATCCTTGTTCTTGAGCAAATTCATATAAGAATCCACGTCGCATTTTAGCGCATAGATAACATGGTCGACCATTTCCTAATTTTTCAGCAACACTAAATACATTAGAATCTTTAATAATTACCGGAATTTCCAACATATCACAATTTTCCTTAAGTGAAGTTAAGTTTTCCTGATCATAGCCTGGATTCATTGAAATAAATTTTAAGTCAAAGTTAATATCGCTGTGACGATGTAATTCTTGAAATAGCTTTGCAAGAAGCAAACTATCTTTTCCACCGGATATACAAACTGCAATACAGTCGTTTTCCTGTATTAAATCATATTCTTGTATCGCTTTTATAAATGGACGATATAGTTTTGGACGATATTTTTTAATAATTGCTCTTTCAATTTCTTTTATATCCATAAATATTTTAAATAGTATATATACTACTTGCCTCCTATTCTTTAAAAAAAGATTGCTACTGCAATCTATTATTTTTTAGTTTTCTTTTTTGCAAATTGCTCTTCTTCATAATTCCAAACCACATAGAACATAAAGCTAACAAATCCTGTTCCAACAAGAGCTAAAGATATATGCCACCATAGTTGCTTTTTAAAAATATATTCAAAATAGCCAGCAGCTTTATAATCATTACTAAACCCGTCTTCAAAACTATCATATGTAGATATTGAGTTTTCAAAATCATTCTTTTCAAACTGAGTTATAACGGAATAATATAGAGCTTCAAACTCATCTTCAGGCTTATCACTCATCAAAACTTCAATCTTAACATTTTTAGAAAATTTTTTAGTTCCTTCAAATGTAGCCCAACCTAAATATTTGTTTGTAAAATTATTACCTACGTAATCCTTTGATGGGGAAGCATTATAATCATCAATAAATAATTGATTATTTGGAACACCTAAACTTATAACTTCAACATTATCATCATCACTTAAATCAGTAATCTTAATATATACTTGTGGTATATTATTGTTTAATAATTTATCCTCACCTGTTGGGTCTTTAATTTCAAACAGTTTATTATAATTAATATTATACATAGCGAAATGGTAAACAATCTTGTTTGTTGTAACATCCTCACCATCAACTTTTTCAGTTGTAATTGCTACTGAACGATAAACTTCAAATGTTAAAGCTAAATCGCCATCTTTCATTACATCTTCATTGAAATAAGGATCTTTCTCGTAAGCATCTGTTGTATACTTTAAGAAAGCATGGGCTTTATCATAAGTAGTCTCGGGTGCTTCATCCATATATTCATCAAAATAAAAAGGAGTATATCTATTATACGAATAAATACCAATAAATGTAGCTGAAAGTACAGGTATTAATATAGCAACTAAAAGTATAATA
>JBAYTC010000048.1:0-8128 GCA_041675825.1 Bacilli bacterium
CCTGTGGAAGAAGCAGTTGGAGAGGGTGGTTATGCAAACTCATTATCTCAAGAACTTCTTGAAAAAGAACGTGAAGCATTAACTGCTGTAATTAAAGATATGGATATTGTTTTACTAACAGCTTTAGTTCCTGGAAAAGTTGCCCCGGTTTTAGTTAATCAAGCAATGGTAAAACTTATGCATCCAGGTTCAGTTATAGTTGATATTTCTATTGATCAAGGTGGAAACTGTTCTGTTACAGAACCAGGTCAAATAGTTCGTAAGAATGGTGTAATTATTCAAGGTATTAAAAATATACCGGGAAGAGTTCCAACTTCTTCAACAAATATGTTTGCAAAGAATGTATATAATTTACTTAGTTACTTACAAAAAGACGGAAAAATAGTTCTTGATATGAAAGATGAAATTGTTTCTTCAATTGTTGTTACAGTTGATGAAAAAATCGTTCATAAAGGAGCATTAGAGGCAATGGGGTTACTATAAAAATAATAAGGCGACATTATATGTGTCGCCATATTTTTCAAAAAGGAGAAAAATTTATGGAATTAATATTAATTGGTGTTTTTATACTATCAACTGTTTTAGGATATTTTTTAATTAAAAATGTGCCAAGTTTATTACATACACCACTAATGTCAGGAATGAATGCTTTAAGTGGAATAACAATATTAGGATCTGTATTAATGACAGTAGTTTTAGTAGAAAGTGGAAAAAACACTGCTGCAATTGTATTTGGAGGACTAGCTATAGTATTAGCTACCATAAATGTTGTAGGTGGATTTATGGTTACAAATAGAATGCTTGCAATGTTTAAGAAGAGGAAGGATAAGTAATATGCCTAATTTATCAATTCTTTTATCATTTATAAGTTTTATACAATCAGATTTAGTTTATTATGTTGTCTCTTCATTTTTAGCAATATTAGTATTGATAGGAATTGCTTTAATGAGCAAAGTAAAAACTGCAAAGTTTGGTAATGGTTTAAGCGCTTTAAGTGTGCTTTTTGCTGTTGTTTATACAATGATTAAATTTAATGTTTTTTCAATAAATACAGCCCTATATATAGTTCTTGCTGCTATTTTAATTGGAGTCTTAATAGGGTCATATTTATCTATAAAAGTTAAGATGATTCAAATGCCGGAACTTGTTGCCTTATTAAATGGTGCAGGGGGAGGTGCTTCAGCATTTGTTGGTGCATTATCACTTTTAACTGAATATAATTTATTTGAAGAAGTTACAGCATATTTAGCTTTAATTATTGGCGCACTTACGCTTTCTGGAAGTATAATTGCTGCTTTAAAACTGGCTAAAATGATGGATGGAAGACCTATAAAATTTAAGTTTCATTCTCCAATTACGTCGGGATTATTAGTAGTTACATTAATTACTTTTGTATTAGGTGTACTACTAGAATGGCCGGTATTAGTTGTTATAGCAGTATTGTCAATTACTAGTTTACTATTTGGTTACATGTTCTCAATTCGCGTTGGTGGAGCTGACATGCCAATTACTATTTCACTTCTTAATTCATTAAGTGGTGTAGCTGGAGCTATAGCTGGTATGGCTGTAGGTAATGTTATGTTAGTAGCTATCGGTGGTATTGTAGGAGCAAGCGGATTGGTTTTGACACAAATAATGTGTAAATCTATGAACAGGTCTCTACTTGAGATTTTATTAGGTAAAACATCTGTTGCTAAATCTAAAACACCTATTGCGGAAACTATTGTTAAAGAAAAAATTGAAGAAGTTAAAAAGGAATTGTTTGATTATTCTAAAGTAAAAAGTGCAATTATTGTTCCAGGTTATGGAATGGCACTTGCTCAAGCACAACATTTAGTAAAACAATTAGAAGAAACATTAACTTCAAAAGGAGTAGATGTTAAATATGCAATTCATCCAGTAGCTGGTAGAATGCCGGGTCATATGAATGTATTATTAGCAGAAGCAAATGTTGACTATGATGTGTTATATGAAATGCATGATATTAATGATTCATTTAAAGATACAGATTTAGTTGTAGTAGTAGGTGCAAATGATGTATTAAACCCTTCAGCAAGATCTGCAGAGGGAACGCCAATATATGGTATGCCAATTCTAAATGTAGATCAAGCAAAACATGTTATTATATGTAATTATGATACAAAACCAGGATATGCTGGTGTTGAAAATCCATTATATAATAAAACAAGTGGTGTTGAATTAATGCTTGGTGATGCGAAAGAGTCATTAGAAAAACTATTAAATATTATAAAAAAATAAGATTTACCCATCACAATTTTGTGATGGGTTTTTATTAGGTTAAGAAAACGAACGGGAATATTTTATCAGCGTGTTTTTTATTAAAACTAATTGTTAATATAATTTATTTATGATATAATAAACGTAGAAATTTAAGTTTTATATAGATATAACAGAGGGTGGATTTTTATGAGGGTTCTTAAATTATTTATTTGTTTTCTTTTTATTTCCCTTTTAGTCGGATGTAAAGATGAAGTGGATGTTAATAATAATGAAGATGTTGTTAAAACTCAATTATTAGAAGAACTAGAATATGGTATATTGGAGTTTGCTACCAATTTAAGATCAACTAATTTCTTAACCATTAGAACACAGTCTTTAGTTGATGGCATGCAAAATGCACAAATTATTAAATTAGCTAGTGATAATTTATACATTGAAGCTAAGAATAGTAATGATGCTTATCCTACAATCATCAAAGAAGAGAATAAAAAAGTATTTGAATATACTTTCACTGACATAAATTCTATAAAGCGAAATTATATTGGCAATATTGATGAGTTTCAATATGATTTGATAATTGAAGACACTACAAATGAATATTTTGAATATGATTTTAATTCACAAAATATAGCAATAGAAAAGCAAGATAATACTTATTTAATGAAGATTAAGTATGGAGATTTCATTGATGACTCTATGAAAGATTTAATAGAAGAGTTATATGATGATTTAGATTTGGATGTTGATATATTATTTGATCTAGAAATTTTGTTTAAATATACAGTAGATGCTACGACGATGTTATTAGAAATTAGTACTAATTTAAACTCAACTAATAAGTATAAAGACTATGACTCCCCAGTAGAGTTTAGTGTTGGATTGTCTCTAAATAGGTTTGAAATTATAGACTTCACTAATGGTCGATATAATTTATCTAAAGCTACATCCTTTGATGAGGTTTTTATGGAAACCAAAATTACAGATAATATTGATCAGTATAAAACCACTTATTTATATATGTATTTAGAAGCGGGACAATATAAAGTTAATGGCAAGGATGAATCACCAAACATTGAGATTACCCTATATGATTTAGAAAAAAAAGAAATTGTTCCTCAGTTTAGACAAAGGGCATTGTCAGCAAGAGAATTTAGCTCTGTATTTGTAGTAACTAAGTCAGATTATTATTATGTAAGTATAAGAAGCACAAGTGATGCAAGAGAAGAAATGACCTTTAAAAAATTAGATTATGAGACGATTGTAGACGAGAAGAACCCTATAATCGTAGAAGATAATAATGTATATAATGGATTTATTGAAGGTAGATACGATTTGGATTACTACAATTATGTAAGTGACGAAACCAAACTAGTTACAATCCAAAATAATGGTGATGAAACAATATATATAATCGGATCTGAGAATGGATATAGTTTAAACTTACATTATATATATGCAGGTGAGTATTTTACAACCAAGGTAGAAGCTGGTGATAACTTCTTTTATTTTACAAATCATCCATATAATCAAAATGAATCGGTTCGATACTCTATTACTATAAGAGATATTAATGAAAATAATGGTTTAGAAACTGATTATGATGATATGGATGAAATTACTGATACCTTTTCGAGAAAATTGTATACTGTGAGTTATAATCACCCACCTAAACATTTGAAAATAAATATTAAATCAACAGGTACATACAAATTTGAATATGAATGTATTGAAAAAGACATGATGTTTCGTTTTGATTTATTTAAGAAAGATGGTACAAGTGTTGAATATGATAATGAAAATGGATCTGTTTTAGATCCGGGTGAATATATTGTTCGTGTATCGAATTATTATTATGTTGTAAGTACTGGAAGAATTAAATATACTTTTTTATGATTAAAATTAATAATTTTATGAATTTAATTATTTAGGGAAAATTACAGAATATAAATTATAGTAACGTAGTTAATAGAAAAAGCATTAGGAGGTTTCTCCTAATGCTTTTATTATTCTATTCCTAAATTATCTGTAGTAATCATGTCTACTCCCATAGATTGTAAACTATCGGCTGTAGTTTGAACATTAACTGTATATGCATTAACATAAAAACCTGCTTCATGCATTTTATTTACCATTGCTTGTGTTAAATGTGTGCTGATAGCATCTAAGGACATTTTGTTTTCAATGCACCAATTAACATTATCCATAGTGGTAGTAGATGAACCAGTAAGATATTGCAACTGTATATCTTTAAAATTATTTCTAAGATATGTTAAACAATTTCTCATTGATGTCATGAATATTGCTTCCTCGTACATTCCTTTACTTTTTACAAGTTCAACTAGTCCACTAAGTTTACTTTGATCATTATTATTGATTCCTGTTGTCCATTTTAGTTCTAATACCGCTTTAGCTCCATATTTTTTACAAATTTCTAAATATTCTTCGACTGTTGTAAGAGTTCCGTAATATGTTATACTATTATATACGTCTTTAATTTGAAGATCTTTTAGTTCTGCCCATGTATATGATGCCATAAGTTTATTATGTAATGAAGAATCTGTGAATAAATAGGGTAAGAAAACATCATCATGACATATATAGTAGACACCATCAGCGGAAACTCTAATATCTGATTCCATTGCATAATATCCACGTTTGCCACCTTCTTCAAAAGCAGAAATAGTATTTTGTACTACTGGTCCGCCCGAGCCCATGTGACCAACCCATTTAAGAGGTAAAGGTTCATCAGTAATTGTTATTTCAATCGAAGCTTCCGAATCTTGATATACCACTAATATACTTAAAGAACCAGCTTTTTTTGCATATAAATATCCATATTCATCAATTGTTGCCATTTCTAAGTCTGATAAGTAGTAAGTTACAAGATTTTGATTTAGATAATTATTGTTGCTCTTAACATATAAATTAATATATCTTCCAACAAGTACTTCATAATCACTAGCAACCACTTCTAATCCATCAGCTGATACTTCACCGATTTTAACCCATTTTGCGTATAAATCTAAATCACCTTTATTAGTTTCAGTGATTGGACTATTGTTATATTCAGGGTTATCATACCACCCGACAAAGAAATATCCTTCTAAACTAGCTTTAGGTAAAACAATATTATCTTCAATAGTATATTTTATTGGGGTGGTAGGAATTATGACATCATTATTATCTATATTCTTATTATAAGTTATTGAATATTCAACTAAGTCATATTCAGCTCTAAAAGTTGTATCTTTATCTACGTTCATATGTGATTTATCCCATCCTTTGAAAATGTATCCTTCTTTATTATCTAGAGTTGGTGGTGTTATAGAATCTCCATCATTAATCATATATTCAATTATTAGTTCATTATTATTATCAACAAACAATATATGATGTTTTTCTGTATCAAAATCCCATTTTGCATATAGAGTGATTTTTCCATAATTTCCTGCAGGTATACTAGTGTATGGAGAACCAGCTCCTAATATATTATCATACCAACCCAAAAATTCCACATTTGAGTAAACTGGAGTAGGTATTGTTACGTTTTGTGTTATATTATAGTTTAAATCCGCAGGCATTTTTATTGTCGCACCTTTAGTGTCTAAGTCGGTTTTAGATGGTAAACTATCAAAAGCAGGTATTGGTTCAACACTAATCCACTGTTGGAATCTGAAGAATATTTGAATTCTTCCACCAGAAGCATGATTATAACCATTGTTATATGCTGGATATGATGATGTTATTACATTTAAAAAGTATCTATCTAAGTCTAAGTACTTTGTTCTATATGGTTCTGAGTTCAAGAAATAATTTTCATCGATTACTGGAGTGTGGACTTCATTATTAACTCTTGTTATAGGTTTATAATAGAAGTTTGAAATAGTTTTTTCATAAACATAAATATCAATAGATTTTATACTTTCTGGTGTAGTCCAAGTTGCAGTTTGATTATTTAATGTAAGGGTGTATGTGCCCTGGTTAAATGATAATCCACTAATATTACTAACATTACTAGCAAACCATGAATGTAAATCAGTATATAACTCATTTACAAATGAATCCTTATTATTCCAAGTGGTTTTAACCATTTCTAAATTAGGATTAAATACCAAATCATATGTGATGGTTTCATAAATAGGGTTAACTACAATGTCTTCATTGACTACTTGATAGTTTTTATCCCATTCTTTGAATATATAACCATTTCGGGATGGAGCAATAGGTGCAACACCTGACTTGCCATGCTCAACAATTTGAGTTTTAATTATATTTCCCTCATGATCTAAGAAATTAATCGAATGTTTTAGTGCTTCATAAATTGCTGTAACGATCAAATCTTCTTTAACATTATCAAATTCTCTGTCCCAACCAATAAAAGTGTAACCCTCTTTTAAAGGAGGAGTAGGTGTAACTGCAGATTCATTATAATTAACTGTTTGTGTTTCAATTAAAGTTAATCCATCATAAAAACTCACATGATAAACTGAAGTAGTATAAATTGGTGAAATAATCAAGTTGTCTGTAATATTAGAGTATTCTTTGTCCCACCCACCAAAAGTTTTTCCGGTTACTAGAGGAGCACTTGGTGCTGTTGTGAATTTACCATGTTCAACTGTGACTTTTTTTAAGCTATTTCCTTCAATATCAACAAATTCTACATTATAAAAATTTCTTTCATATTCAGGTAGACATATTATCTCGCTTTTAACATTAGTATAGTCTTCGCTCCAAGATATAAAAGTATATCCTTCAATCGGATCTAAAACAGGCGGAATAGCATCTTGATTTTCCTCAACTTGCTGTGTTGAAGCAATTTGATTATAATAGTCATAAAATGTAACTGTGTGATATATTTTTTCATCCTCTGGTTTTGAACAACCAACTAACAACAATAGTAATAAAAATATTAATAGTATTTTTTTCATATACATCCTCCACATTACTATTGTATTATAAATAAATATTCTTTACAAGATAAACTTAAAAAATAAGTACAAAAAAATTATTATTTGTAGTACAATATAAATAGGAGGAAGTTCATATGTATAATTATTTTCCATATAATCGTAAACCACATTATTATGAAACAGATATGATGGGTGTAATTCATCATTCTAATTACATAAGATGGTTTGAAGAAGCGAGATTAGACTTTCTAGAACAGTCAGGCTTTGCCTACTCACAAATGGAAGAAGAAGGTGTGATTATACCGGTATTAAGTGTTGAAGTTAAATATCTCAATTTTATAACTTATGATGATGAGGTGAGTATATTTGTTAGAATAAAAGAATATACAGGGGTAAAATTGAAACTTTCATATGAAGTTTTTAGGAATAGTGATAATGTATTATGCACAACGGGTACATCATCACATACATTTGTTGATGCAAATAAGAACCTTTTAAGACTTAAAAGGACTCATAAAAATGTTGATTCTTTTTTTAAAAATCTAAGCGAAAGTAAAGATGAAAAAGCATAGAAGAAATATGCTTTTTTCATTTAATAACCTAAAAATAACTTTATTTTTTGCCACAAATATGTTATAATATATGTGCAAGCGTTTTCTTATTGCTTGATAAATTCGAGAAGGAGAATTAATTAAATGAACAAATTTGAGTACATGGAACGTCATGGTTATGAGCAATTGATTTATTTTCATGATAAAACTACGGGGCTAAAAGGAATTACCTGCATCCATAATACAACACTTGGTCCAGCTCTTGGTGGGACAAGATTATGGGATTATATTGACGAAGACGAGGCTACGAAAGATGTACTACGATTGGCTAGAGGGATGACTTATAAGAACGCAGCAGCTGGTTTAAATTTAGGTGGTGGAAAAACCGTTTTAATTGGAGATGCAACTAAGGTTAAGTCAGAAGCA
>JBAYTC010000049.1:0-8088 GCA_041675825.1 Bacilli bacterium
AATGATTATGATACTATTGATGGAACAGGAGTAAGAGATTACATTCATGTTGTTGATTTAGCAATCGGACATGTAAGAGCAATCGAAGTTGATAATAAAGGTATTAATGTTTATAATTTAGGATCAGGAACAGGTACATCAGTTCTAGAATTAATTAATGCTTTTAAAAATGTAAATAAAATAGAAATTCCTTTTGAAATAGTAGCTAGACGTCCAGGTGATGTTGCAACAAGTTTTGCAAACCCATCAAAAGCTCTTAAAGAACTTAAATGGAAGACTACTCATACCATTGAAGATATGGTTAGAGATGCTTGGAATTTTGAAAAGAACTTAAAATAAAAATCCACAATTGTGGATTTTTTATGCTTTATATACTATATTACCATCCATTATTGTCATTAAGACTTTAGTCTTAAGAATATCTAATGGATTGTTTTCAATTATATCATTATCAAGAATGACTAAATCAGCTAAATAACCTTCTTTTATTAGACCTTTTTTGTCTTCATCAAACGATGCATAACTAGATCTTATTGTATAATGGTTGATTGCTTCTTTTACAAGAAATTTCTCATTTTCTAAATATGAAACTTTATCTTCTGGGTTTAAGGAAAGTCTTGTTACTGCAGTATAGATATTGTCTAAAGGGTTAACCTTTTCGATAGGAGAATCAGTACCAAATGATACTTCAACTCCCTGGTTTTTCATGGTTTTAAATAGATATGAAGTGCTTGCTATTTCTTTACCTACTCTCTTTTCAACAATAAACTTATCATAATGGATGAATATTGGTTGAGCATAGACTAAGAGTTTTAAATTTTTCATTCTCTTAATTAACTCAAGATTAGTTATTTGAGCATGGACTATTCCATGACGATGATCAATTCTGGGATTGTTTTTTAGGGCGATTTCAAAAGAATCTACTATTTGTGTAATAGCAGCATCACCAATCCCATGAACAGCAATCTGCAGATTATTATTGTGAGCTAGTTTTATTAGTTCTAATAAATCATCATTGGAATAATTTAAAATACCTTTTGTTGAATTATCATCATGATATGGATTAAGTAAAGCCGCTGTTCTTGCGCCCATTGAACCATCAGCTAAAAGTTTTACTGGTCCAATCTTAAATAAGTCATTACCCATTCCAGTATAATATCCATCTTTGATGAATTTATTTAATATAGAAAGTGATGGAAGAAGTGATTGTTCATAAACTCTTAGGCTCATTTTATTTTCTTTTACTAGTTCA
Source organism: Bacilli bacterium (assembly GCA_041675825.1). Taxonomy (GTDB): domain Bacteria; phylum Bacillota_I; class Bacilli_A; order ML615J-28; family CAG-698; genus JAEYQM01. The sequence goes on from JBAYTC010000049.1 coordinate 1,253, forward strand.
TTATAGGCAATTAAAGTGTTCTTATAATTTATTCTTTCAATTGGTGAAAAATCATCTGATTGTACAGATGTTATCCCATAGGCATTGCAGTGTTTCATAGCCTTAATAAGATCTGTTTTTATGTCTTCAACTGTTGGTTCAGGTATAATTTTAGTTATTAAGTCAATAGCATTTTCTTTAAAAACACCATTTTTTAAGTCAAATTCTCCACCGTTAACCTGATGATTCAAATCTATATTTGCTATTTTTATTGCTTGAGAATTTACGCTCATAATATGTCCACAAGCTCGATATAATAATATCGGTTTTGTAGTTGATACTTGATCTAAATCACTAGCAGTAATGAATCTTTTATCGTCTCTAAAATAATCATGATTCCATCCATGACCGACAATAACATCATGTTGTTCATTATTTAAAATAAATTCTTTGGTGATATTAATTACATCCGAAATAGACTTTGCATTAGATAAATTAACCCAAGATAGTAATCGTCCTGTTGATAATAGATGCATATGTGAGTCATTAAAACCAGGAATTACTAGTTTTCCCTCACAATCTATTAGAATAGTGCTTGTATTTCTTAGGGACAATACTTCTTGATTATTTCCTACTTTCACGATTAGATTATCCTTAATTCCTACGGCTTCATAGAATGATTCTTGATTATTTGGAGAATATATTTTTGCGTTGTATAATATTTTATCCATAGTACCTCCTTAATTATATATTCATATTATACCATTAAATGTTAGAAAATAAATTTTAATACCATATAAAAGTTTATATTTATACTTTAAAATAGTTATATTAAGTGGTATAATATATGTGAAGAATTTGGAGGTGCATTATGGCTCATGTAAAGTTAACTGAAATAGATAAACTTGTAAATCTAAGTTTTAATGAAGTTGTCCTAAAAACTTATGAAGCTTTTGAACTTATCGATCCTTCTGGAAGTGGAGTGTTCTCGGTAACCAATAAAAGGTTAATTTTTGTTGCTGCTGGCTCTTCATCGATTACATCATCAACATCAATAACCGAATGGATGATTGATGATATTAAGGGAATTCAGAGTGAACATGGTAAAAGGCGACACAAAAGACAAACTGCAATTGCAAATATTCTTGGCATAATTACTGGGCTTGCTGCTATACTTGTTGCAATGATGTTTTTTTCTGGTCGTGAGGTTTTAAACTATTATTATATTGGCGTTGGAGTGCTTTTTCTAACATTTATTATATTAAAGTTAACGGCCAAAAGAAAAATGTTTTCACTTAGTATATTTGGAGGAACAACAACTCCAATTGTTAATTTTTCAAGTTCTTTTTATAAGTCAGCTATTACCAACCAGATCCAAATTAAGCCAAGTAAATACACTAGCACAATGATTAGAGATTTAGGCTCAACAATACTAAATGCGAAAGGCAAATAAAAACAATGAATTTAAGAGTAGCAACATATAATATTAGACATGCATCTACAAACGGAAGATATACCAAAGAAATTGCAAACTTGATTAAGAATAATAATATTGATATTATCGGAATTCAAGAAATAGATGTAAATACAGCAAGAGTTGGAAATAAGAATATATTAGAAGAAATTGCTAAATATTCCGATTATAAATACTATCAATTCTATAAAACAATTGATTACCAAGGTGGGGATTATGGTATTGGAATTCTTAGTAAATATGAAATAATCCTAACGGGTTCTATGCCACTTGCATATCGAGATGAAAGTAGAGTTTTAGGATATGCAAAAATAAATGTTAATGATAAGTTAGTTAATTTCTTAGTCACTCATTTTGATTTGGGTACATATGAGAATATTAGAAGAACTGAATTTCTTGAAGTAAAAGAATACATTGATACTCAAGATAATTTTATTCTTGCTGGTGACTTTAATGTTCATGATTGGACTGATAAAAACAACTCTTTTTTTGAATATGAAGAATTTTTTGGTTTTTATAACCTAGTTAATGATGAAAATAATACTCTATATACTTTTTCAGGAAAAGAAAAAGCTGGAGGTAATATATTACCACTAGATAATATTATTCTATCTAATAACATTGATATAATAAATCGTGCAGTAATTGAAACTAATTATTCTGATCATGATTTATTGTACGCCGATATTAAGTTAAACTTTTAGATATAATCCTCTTGTTAATAGCAAGAGGATTATTATATACTAATAAAAAATTGCTTTTATATATGAATTAAAATCAAAGGAGTTAATATGATTAGACTAGCAAATATAAATGATGTTAATCAAATTATGGAAATAGTAAATGATGCAATAAACTTCTTAAAAGAAAACCATGTCAATCAATGGCAAAATGGGTATCCCAATAGAGAAATTATCCTAAATGATATTAAGTCAAATAGTTTATATGTATATGAGAATACTGAAGTTTTAGGTTTTGCATATATTTCAAGTGAAGAAGAACCATCGTATAAAATAATTGATGGAGCTTGGTTAACATTAGGTAATTATATGGTTGTTCATCGAATTGCCGTTAAGAAAGAACACACTAATAAAGGTATAGCAAAGAAGTTAATGGAAGAAGCAATAACAATTGCAAGAAGTAAAGGGATTAAGAGCATCAGAGTTGATACTCATCGTGATAATTTAGTCATGAATAATTTTTTAAAGAGCTTGGGATTTGTTAAATGTGGTGAGATTTTACTTATTGATTATATTGATAGTGATAAATTAAGAACAGCATATGAACTAATAATTAATTAAGAATATTAATTAGAAGTTGTTGAAAGACAAATATCATGTATATTAATTTTTTTAATGATAGACACAAAAAACTACATTGATACAATATTATTGGATATTTTACTTAATGAACTAAACAAAGAATCTTTTATTGATTCTTTGTTTGCTATTTATAAGCTATTTAATTTAATAAAGTAGTAATATAGTATGAATATATTAATTTATACTAAATACTCTTTACAAATCATAAGTCTAAAAGTATAATGTTATTAGTTATAAGTTTGACCAATTTATTTTTATAAATTTGTTGACTTATTATCACATGTGGTGTATAATATACAAGGTAATGAAATGGTTTAGGTTAATCCTAAACTATATTTTATGAACTATTGATACGCCAGGAAGTGTGGCAGTCTTGATGAAAGGAGAAATATAAATGCCTACTATTAACCAATTAGTAAGAAAATCACGCCAAGATAAGGTAAGAAAATCAAAATCACCTCATTTAGGGATTGGCTTTAATAGCCTAAAGAAAGCTTACACAGAAGTAGAGTCACCACAAAAACGTGGAGTTTGTACTCGTGTTACAACTATGACACCTAAAAAACCGAACTCAGCTATTCGTAAATATGCCCGTGTTCGTTTATCTAACGGTATCGAAGTTACAGCTTATATCCCAGGTATTGGTCATCGTCTACAAGAACATAGTGTTGTTTTAATTCGTGGTGGACGTGTTAAGGACTTACCAGGTGTTCGTTATCATATTATCCGTGGTACTTTAGATTCTACAGGTGTTGAAAAACGCATGCAAGCTAGATCTAAATACGGAGCAAAAAGACCAAAAGCAAGTAAATAAAATTATAATTTCGAAAGGAGGAATTAGATATGCCACGTAAGGGTCATGTCCCAAAAAGAAAAGTTTTACCGGATCCGTTATATTCTAGTCCAATAGTGACAAGATTAATAAATAACATTATGTTAGATGGTAAAAAAGGTGTAGCTCAAGCAATTCTTTACAATGCATTTGAAAGAATTGAAAAAGTTACCGGTCGTCCAGCCTTAGATGTGTTTAATGACGCTCTTCAAAACATTACTCCTCAACTTGAAGTAAAAGCTCGCCGTATTGGTGGGTCTAACTACCAAGTTCCAACAGAAGTAAGACCAGAGAGAAAAATGACATTAGTTCTAAGATGGTTAACACAATATTCTAGATTAAGAAAAGAAAAGACAATGGAAGAAAGATTAGCAAATGAAATAATTGATGCAGCAAATGGAGTAGGTGCTTCTGTGAAGAAACGTGATGATGTTCATAGAATGGCTGAAAGTAATAAGGCGTTTGCTCATTATTCATGGTAATGGAGGTTAAGTGATTTATGGCTCGTGAAATATCCTTAGAGAAGACAAGAAACATAGGGATTATGGCTCATATAGACGCCGGTAAGACAACAGTTACTGAAAGAATGTTGTTCCACGCTGGTAGAATTCATAAAATCGGTGAAACCCATGATGGTGCTGCTCAAATGGATTGGATGGAGCAAGAAAAAGAGCGTGGTATTACAATCACCTCTGCTGCAACAACAGCACATTGGAAAGAACATCGTATCAACATTATCGATACTCCAGGACATGTAGACTTCACAGTTGAAGTTTCACGTTCGTTAAGAGTACTTGATGGTGCTGTTGCTGTTTTAGATGGACAAGCTGGTGTTGAACCACAAACAGAAACAGTTTGGAGACAAGCTACTGATTATTTAGTACCACGTATTATATTTGTAAACAAAATGGATAAGACGGGTGCGGACTTTAATTATTCAATCGATACAGTACACAAACGTTTAGGAGCTAATGCTCATCCAATACAAGTTCCAATTGGAGCTGAAACATTCTTCGAAGGAATGGTTGATTTAGTAGCCATGAAGGCTTATAAATTCAAACATGACGGAGTTGAAGATTTTTATGAAACAGAAATTCCTGCAGATTTACTTGATGAAGTTCAAACAAAACGTGAAGAACTAATCAGTGCTGTAAGTGATTTTGATGAAGAACTTATGATGTTATACTTAGAAGGAGAAGAGATTCCTACTGATTTATTAAAAGCTGCTATTAGAAAAGCAACTTTATCAGTAAAATTCTTCCCAGTTGTTTGTGGAACAGCATTCAAGAACAAAGGTTTAAAATTCGTTTTAGACGCTGTTATTGATTACTTACCAGCTCCAACTGAAGTTGCTGCTATTAAAGGTATTGATCATTTAGGAAATGAAATTAAAGTTCATTCTACTGATGATGAACCATTCTCAGCATTAGCTTTCAAAGTTATGACAGACCCATATGTAGGTAAATTAACATTCTTTAGAGTTTATTCAGGTGTATTAGAAGCTGGTTCTTATATTTACAACTCTACAAAGGGTAAGAAAGAAAGAATCGGTCGTATCTTACAAATGCATGCAAATAACCGTCTTGAAATTAAAGAAATTAGAGCTGGTGATATCGCTGCTGCTGTAGGATTAAAAGATACTACTACCGGAGATACTCTATGTGATGAAAAACGTGAAGTAATTTTAGAGAAGATGATCTTCCCTGAACCAGTTATCAATGTTGCCATTGAACCAAAAACAAAAGGTGACCAAGATAAGATGGGTATTGCTTTAAGTAAATTATCTGAAGAAGATCCAACATTTAGAACATATACTGATACTGAAACTGGACAAACTATTATCGCTGGTATGGGTGAATTACACTTAGATATCATCGTTGATAGAATGAAACGTGAATTTAAAGTAGAAGCTAATATTGGTGCTCCTCAAGTTTCATACCGTGAAACTATTAAACAAAAAGCTGAAATTCAAGGTAAATTCGTACGTCAATCAGGTGGTCGTGGACAATATGGTGATGTATGGGTTAGATTTGAACCAAATCCTGGTAAAGGATTCGAGTTCGTTGATGCTATTGTTGGTGGTGTTGTTCCTCGTGAATATATCCCAGCTGTAGGTAAAGGTTTAGAATCCGCTATTCTTAGTGGTAACTTAGCTGGATATCCTACAATTGATATTAAAGCAACATTGTTTGATGGATCATATCATGATGTTGACTCAAGTCAAATTGCCTTTGAAGTTGCTGCTTCTATGGCATTTAAGGCTTCTAAAGACAAATGTCAACCAGTTATCTTAGAACCTATTATGAATGTGGAAGTTGTTGTTCCAGAAGAATATATGGGTAATGTAATTGGTGATATTACTAGTAGAAGAGGTCGTCTTGAAAGTCAAGAAAACCGTGGACATTTACAATCTATTAAAGCATTAGTGCCTCTAGCAGAAATGTTTGGTTATGCAACTGCTTTAAGAAGTAACTCTCAAGGACGTGGAAATTACACTATGCAATTTTCTCGTTATGAAGAATGTCCTAAGTCAATTTCTGAAGAAGTAATCAAAAAAAGAACTTCTTAATTACAAATGCTTGCATTTTGTAGTAAAATAGTATAAAATATATATAAGAAACCATATAAGGAGGATTTTAAAATGGCAAAAGCTAAATTTGAACGTACTAAACCGCATGTAAATATTGGTACGATCGGTCACGTTGACCACGGAAAAACTACTCTTACTTCAGCTATTACTAAAGTATTAGCTAAGCAAGGAACTTCAAAAGCAATGGATTACAATCAAATTGATGGTGCTCCAGAAGAAAAAGCTCGTGGAATAACTATCAATACATCTCATATCGAGTATGAAACTGCTTCACGTCACTACGCACATGTAGACTGCCCAGGACATGCTGACTACGTTAAAAATATGATTACTGGTGCTGCACAAATGGATGGTGGTATCCTTGTTATCGCTGCAACAGATGGTCCAATGGCTCAAACTCGCGAGCACATCTTATTATCACGTCAAGTAGGAGTACCTCGTTTAGTTGTATTCTTAAACAAATGTGATATGGTTGATGATGAAGAATTATTAGAATTAGTTGAAATGGAAATTCGTGATTTATTAACTCATGAAGGTTATCCTGGAGACGAAATTCCAATTATTAGAGGATCTGCATTAAGAGCTATGGAAGGCGATGCAGCTTATGAAGAAAAAATCGTTGAATTAATGAAGGCAGTA
>JBAYTC010000050.1:0-7718 GCA_041675825.1 Bacilli bacterium
GCTAACTGGAGTTCTACATGAAAAGATTTAAAATAAATTTGAATTTAATTTTGTTAATTACACTAATTATATTAGCTATTATTTCGATAAATATTGGAGTAGAACAGTTTAGTATAATTGGTTTAATTAAGAATGAAAGTCATGACATAAATATTTTTATGAAAAGTAGACTTCCAAGAGTTTTAAGTACAGTTATAGTGGGCATAAGTTTAAGTATTGCTGGATTAATTATGCAAACTATAACTTCTAATAAATTTGTTTCACCCTCAACAGCAGGAACAATGGATTTTGCAAAACTGGGAATACTATTTGCTATATTATTTGGTGCTTCAGCTAGTATGTTGACCAAGACTATTATTAGTTTTGTTGTTGCAATTTCTGGAACTATGATTTTTATGCTAATCTTAAAAAAAGTAAAAATTAAAAATGCAGTTTTAATTCCTTTACTTGGTTTGATGCTTGGTAATGTAGTAAGTTCTATTTCAACTTTTATCGCTTATCGCTATGATTTAATCCAAAATATTAATTCTTGGTTAATGGGGAGTTTTACATTAGTTACCAAGGGGAATTACGAATTATTGTATATTGGTATTCCCTTTATGATATTAGCATATTTATATGCAAATAAATTCACAATTGCTGGAATGGGAGAAGACTTTTCTACAAGTCTTGGTTTAAATCATAAAATTGTCGTAATGGTCGGTTTAGTAATTGTTGCTGTTATAACTGCATTAGTAGTAGTAACTATTGGTACAATTCCATTTGTTGGATTGATTGTACCTAATATTATTTCTTTATATCGGGGGGATAATCTTAAAAAAACATTACCGGCTACAGCGATGTTTGGAGCAATATTTGTTGTTCTTGGTGATATTTTAAGTAGAGTAATCATCTTTCCATATGAACTTAGTATATCAGTAGTGATGAGTGTTGTGGGTAGTTTTATTTTCCTTATTATAATTTTTAGAAAGAAGGCTAAGATGAAATGAAAAGACCTCTTAAAAAATTGTGGGTAAGGTTTCTTCTAGCATCAGTTATTAGTTTGGGGTTAATGCTATTTATATTGTTGTTTGGTTTAACAAGTAAGAATTTTAGTTTCTTTTTTCCAAGAAGACTAGATAGGGTATTTGCATTTGTTTTAGTAAGTTTTGCCATCAGCTATTCAACAATATCATTTCAAACAATGACTAGTAATCGACTACTTACACCAAGTATTATGGGGCTTGATGCTTTATACCTATTTATTCAAACAGTGATTGTTTTCTTCTTTGGTAGTGGAAAGATTGAAATGTTAAACGGGATTAACAACTACTTATTATCTATAATCATAATGATTGGCTTTTCTTTAATATTATTTACTCTGCTGTTTAAAAAAGAAAATAACAGCATTTATTTCTTATTATTAGTTGGTATGATTATGGGTAGTTTCTTTGGTGGTTTATCTACTTTTATGCAATCTATTCTTGATCCAAATGAATTTTTATTAGTGCAAGGTAAAATGTTTGCAAGCTTTAATAGTATTAACACAGAACTGTTAATTATAAGTTTTGTAATCATTGCTATTGTCCTACTTTCTACATTAACTGATTATAAGAAATTAGATGTTTTAAGTTTAGGAAAAGATCAAGCAGTCAGTTTAGGAATTGATTATAAAAAACTAGTCTTTAAAAATCTAATTGCCATATCAATTTTAACATCGGTTGCAACGGCCTTAGTTGGACCAGTAACTTTCTTAGGGTTGATAATTGCTTCTTTATCATCATATGTATTTAAATCATATAAACACCATATAAGAATAATTGGTGCTACCCTAATTAGTTTAATATTTTTAGGTTTTGCAGTTATTGTTATTGAAAGAGTGTTTAATTTTCAAACCACAGTAAGTGTTATTATCAATTTAATTGGCGGTTTATATTTTATATTTTTAATATTGAAGGAGGCAAAGAAATGATATCATTTGATAATGTATTAAAGACTTATGATAATAAGACGGTTTTAGATCGTGTTTCAATGAGTTTACCAGATAATAAGATGATTGCTTTTATTGGTCCAAATGGAGCTGGTAAGTCTACGCTTATATCTATTATTAGCCGAATACTTAAAAAAGATGATGGCGATATAATAATAGATGATGAAACTCTAGATAATTGGAATACATCACTCCTTGCGAAAGAAATATCAATATTAAGACAAGCAAATCATTTGAGTGTTAAAATAACTGTTAGAGAACTTGTTGGATTTGGAAGATATCCATATAGTAAAGGAAAGCTTAATAAAGAGGATAATGTTATTATTGATGAAGCAATCAATTACATGGGGATAAATCATTTAGAAGATAGATATTTGAATGAGCTAAGTGGTGGAGAAAGGCAAATGGCTTTTATTGCTATGACTATTGCCCAAGATACTAAATATATCATTTTAGATGAACCTTTAAATAATCTAGATATGAATCATTCAGTCAAGATTATGAAAATACTAAAAGAACTTGTTGAAAAGAAAAATAAGACAATACTAATAGTTATTCATGATATTAATTTTGTCACAAATTATGCTGATTATATTGTTGCTATGAAAGATGGTAAGATACTTTTTGCTGGTGATACTTACGAAATAATTACTAAAGACATATTAAAACAAATTTATGATATTGATATCGATGTTGTAAGTTTAGAGGGAAAAAGCATTTGTTTATACTATAAATAGAAAAGAGGAAAAGCATGAAAAAATTATTATTTACATTAGTTTTACTATTAAGTTTATTTACAATTACTGGTTGTACAACCGAAGAGAATGCTCCAGATGGAGAATATACAGAAGTTACTCATTCTTTAGGCACAGCTAAGGTTCCTGTTGATATAAATAAAGTTGCTGTTTTTGATTTGGGGATTTTAGACATAATGATGAATTTGGAAATTGAGGTTACTTTTGGCCTTCCGGACGGAAACTTTCCAACATATTTAAATGAAATAGACAGTGTTGCAAATTTAGGATCTCTTACTGAACCTAATATAGAAGCCATCTTTGAATATGAACCAGATTTAATTATCATTAGCGGACGTCAAAGAGATTATTACAATGATTTAAATCAAATTGCACCGACAATATTTGTTGAAGTGGGTTCAAGTACATATTTAGATGATGTTATTAAAAATATGAGAATGGTTGCAAATATATTTGATACAAATGAAAAGTTAAGTGAACTTGAGGAAAACTTAATTGATAAAGTTAATGAAGTTAAAACTATGGATAAACAAGGTAGAAAAGCTTTAGTTGTTTTAATTAATGGAGCTAATATAAATGCATATGGACCTGGTTCAAGATTTGGTTTTGTTCATGATGAATTACTACTTGATGCAGCCGATGCTACAATTGAAGTTACAACTCATGGTATGCAAATAAACTATGAATATATTTTGAGTAAAAATCCAGACTTAATTCTTGTAGTTGATCGTGGTAGTGTGGTAAGTAATGAACCTAATGCTGATATTTTAAATAATGAAATTCTACAAGATGATAATGGTGATCCATTATTTCCAATTCATTTCTTAAATAGTGCTGCTTGGTATTTAGTATCAGGTGGATACTCTTCTACAATACAAATGGTATTAGATGTAAAAATGGCTTTGAATTAATAATTTAATATTTCAATTAATATATTGTTACTATAAAAATAGTAACAATATTTTTTTTGTTGAAAAAAATTGGTGTTTATGATAAAATATATCTATAAATGGGAGGTATATTATGGATTTACAATTAAAGGATGGATGGCTAGAAGTTATATCTGGAAGCATGTATGCAGGAAAAACTGAGGAACTTTTAAGAAGAATTAAAAGAATAGAATATGCAAAAAAAAGTGTTGTTGCTTTTAAGCCTAAAATAGATGATAGATATTCTCAGACTGAAATTGTTTCGCATAATAACGGTAGAACTAAATCACTTATAGTAAGTCGTGCAAATGAAATATATGACCATTTAAAATCACTACCATATGCAGTTGCAATTGACGAGGTGCAATTTTTTGATGAAGAAATTGTTGATGTATGTGAGTATTTGGCTGATCACGGTGTAAGAGTAATTGTAGCAGGTCTTGATCGCGATTTTAGAGGTGAACCGTTTGGAGTTATGCCTATACTTCTTGCTAGAAGCGAATATGTTACAAAACTAAACGCAATTTGTCAAGTGTGTGGAGCTCCAGCAACTAGAACCCAGAGATTAATAAATGGAAAACCAGCACATTATGATGATCCTATTATTTTAGTAGGAGCTAAAGAACAGTATGAAGCCAGATGTAGACATTGTCATGTAGTAGATGGAAAACATGAATGATTTATTCTACATGCAAGAAGCAATTAAGGAAGCAAAAAAAGCATATAAAATTGGAGAGGTTCCAGTTGGTTGTGTAATTGTTGTTAATGGTGAAATAATTTCAAAAAGTCATAATTTAAGACATACTTTTAAGAATGGTTTATATCATGCTGAAATGATAGCAATTAATAGAGCTTGTAGAAAACTTAATAGGTGGATTTTAGATGACGCAACAATCTATATTACTCTAGAACCTTGTTTGATGTGTAGTGGAGCAATTATTCAATCACGTGTTAAAAGACTGGTATACGGAACAAAAGAGCCCAAATTTGGCTGTGCAGGCAGCGTTATTAATGTTTTTGAAAATACTGACTTCAATCATCAAGTTGAAGTTTCTGAGGGCATTTTAAAAGATGAAATTAGTCAAATGATGAAGAGTTTCTTTGTTGAATTAAGAAATAATAAAAAATCATAATATATAGGTATTTTTAAAACAACCATAATAAATGGTTGTTTTTTACCTGAGATTAATATGGTTTTTGTTTAATTTAAACTGATTATAGTTTTTTAAGCACTCAATAAACTATTAACAAATATTATATCATATTGAATATAAAAATACCCCAACGTTCGATTGAACTTAGGGTATTTTTTAATTTTAATAAGTAATAATGATGTTAATATAAATATGATTTTAATCTATGACTTCATTTTCTTTTTAAATGTTATAATGGCTAATATGTTTATTACTAATATATACCCAATTAGAATTAATAGTGATATTAACATATTAGTAAAATCATTAGCAAGGATATATTTTAATAAATCTACGGCATGGCTAAAGGGAAGAATCCTTCCGATCACCTCAAACGCTCCGCCCACTAGATCTAAATTAAACCACATTCCACTTAAAAATGCTACGACTTGTACTACTATGGATACTATTGGTCCCACTTGTTGTTCCTTTAATAAACTACCAAACAGCATTCCCATTCCAATAAATAGTAGGGATATTATGAGTAAAAAAGGAATTGTTAATAATATTATCCAACTGAATTTTAAACCAACAATTAAACCTAAACCATAAAGAATAATTGATTGAATCAAAGCAATAATGAATTGTGGAATCATATAACCAATGATGTAGTCTTTTGGTTTTAAAGGTGTTACAAACATTCTAGTTAAAAAAGAAGATGACCTATCTTTTGAAACAAGTATTGCTGAAAACATTGTTAAGAAAGAATAACTAAAGATTATTATTGAAGGGACAAAATTTTCTGGGGAGAAAGCTTCATTTAATCCTAACGATTTATTTAAACTTATAATAAATACTAATAAGAATGCAGGTAAACCGATAGTAAAGATTAAGCTTAGTGGATCATTTAATAATTCTTTTAAATTTCTTTTTGCGTATACTATAGCTTTCATATGTTTTCCTTACTTTCTGTTAGGCTCAGCAAAATATCTTCAAGATTTTCTAGTTTCGTTTGTTCTTTTAAGTGATCTAATGTTCCTGATATTTTTAATTGACCTTTATCAATAATGGCAATCTTATCAGCTAAAGCTATAACCTCTTCCAAATAATGAGTTGTCATAATAATAGTTATTTTATCTTTTAGGTTTAGAAGTATATTCCATAAGTCTTTTCGGGAACGAATATCTAATCCTAATGTCGGTTCATCTAAAAACAAAATTTTAGGATCAGATATTAAAGCCATTGCAATGCTTAATCTTCTTTTAAATCCACCAGAAAGTTTTTTAGCTTTATCGTCTTTTCTATCTGTTAGAGAGAATTTATTCATCAATTCTATCGCTTTTCTTTTTGCGTCTTCTTTTGAATAATCATATATTCTTGCAACAAATTCTAAATTTTCTGATACAGTCAAATTGTTTGCTATTGCTGTTTCTTGTGGTGATATGTTAATTAACGACTTTATTTTATCCATATCATTTTTGATAGAATAATCATATATATAAGCATCACCAGATGAAGGGATTGTTAATCCCGATAACATTTTGATTGTTACAGTCTTGCCAGCACCATTAAATCCTAATAGGGCAAAAAACTCCCCCTCATTAATCTCTAAGGAAAGATTATCAACTACAGTTTTTTTATCATATTGTTTTGATAAATTTAATAATTTTATTGCTGTCATTATTAATCCTCGTTTTCTTTGCTTTGAGCTTCAAAAATACTATTTGCAAAATTTATATAATCATCATTTGATACTATTGCTATTCCTCTATCTTTGTCAGCCAAAACAAGAAGAGTGTCTCCTGATTTAATATCAAACATTTCTCTAATATCACGAGGAATGACAATCTGTCCTTTTTCCCCTACTTTTGCCGTTGCCAATAATTTTTCTTTCATAACCATACCCCTTGTATAAATAGTATAACTTTTCATACTAATTATACCATTAAAAAAAATAAACTCAAGGTTTATTTTTTTAATAGTTTATTAACGTCTCCAATTGTGATAAAAGACTGAATGTTATAAGTATTAATTATCGCTAATTGTGAATGTGACTTCCATCCTAGATGGACTAAAAACATATCGTCTAAGTATCCATATACAACTACTTCATGCCAAGAAGAATTATATATTTTACTAGAACCTAGAATAAAATATGAAAATTTTCTCATCATGATTATTACGGGAATATTTTTATCAAGAAAATATCTAATACTATCTAAATCAGGGTTGTCTTTAAATAATGGTCCATCATGACTGGAAACAAATAACCTTGAATATATTGATTCATCTATATAGTCTTGACGATAATCAAAAAATGTTTTTTCTAAGTGTTTGGCAGTAGAAGCCATAGTTATTTGAGTGTAAGGTATGTCAATGTAATGTTGGTAACTTGTTAGAGTATCATGTAAGAAATTATTGGTCTTATATAAAGGGTCATTAAATTCATCACCTAAAATGCCATCATCTAAGGTATCATCTAAATATCCTAACAGTATCGAAAGAGATACAAACCCACAACTTCCTTGTAGATTATCTGGGTATGAGTTTAGATTAGTGAAGTATTCATAATCTTCAATTAAATTAAAGTCATTTAAAGAATATTTGTCTTTAGGGGCTATCCCTAATCTACTTAAAAAAGCATCTTTAGAATCATACTTAAATGAAGTGTAGCTGGTAGGAGGTTTATTTGCTTTAAGCGAATAATCTCCATTTATTTTAGTATAATATAGTAAAGGGATAAATAATGTAAGTATAATAAATATAACAATTTTTTTCATTATGATTTCCCCTTTCAATATATAATATTATTGTATATTGTTTTAATAAATATGTCAATAAAATCCCCAAATAATGATTGAATAGATAAAAACATGATATTTATCTTGATTAAACTTTTATATAATGGTATAATTTTAAATGGTAGATCTCA
>JBAYTC010000051.1:0-7701 GCA_041675825.1 Bacilli bacterium
GAAATTCGCTAGACTTACACATCAAGAAGTTTTAGATAAACATCTTAATGTAATGGACCTTACTGCAGCTACTTTATGCTGTGAAAATAATATTGATATCATGGTTTTTGATATGAATGTTAAGGGTAATATTAAAAGAGCGGCCAATGATTATTCAATTGGTACGTTAATAACAAACGAAAAGGAGTAATATTATGCCACAATCAATTATTAATAATGGCGAACACAAGATGGAAAAAGCAATTGAAGCATTAGAAAAAGAATTTGCTTTAATTAGAACTAGTCGTGCTAACCCAACTGTATTAAATGGTGTGTTAGTTCCGTATTATGGAGCACCGACTCCGCTTAACCAAATTGCTCAAATTTCTGTTCCAGAACCTCAAATTTTAATGATTAAACCATTTGATAAATCTGTTTTAAAAGAAGTTGAAAAAGCAATCCAACTAGCAGACTTAAATTTGGTTCCTCAAAATGATGGAGTTGTTATAAGAATTGTTTTTCCAGCGTTAACTGAAGCTAAACGTAAAGATTTAGTTAAAGAAGTTAAAGCTAAAACAGAACATGGAAAAGTAGCGGTTCGAAATGTGAGAAGAGAAGTTATGGATCATTTAAAGAAATTAGAAAAAGATAGTGTTATTTCTGAAGACGAACTTAAGAGACATAATGATGAAGTACAAAAAATCACTGATAAATATACAGACAAGATGGATGCTTTAGCTAAGGATAAAGAAAAAGCAATTATGGAGATTTAAGAGTGTGAGGATTTCTTCATACTCTTTTTAACTATTGTTAAGGTTTAACTGATATAATAAGGGGGAAATGTGACCATATGAATAATAAAATACCTAATCATGTTGCTATTATAATGGATGGGAATGGTAGATGGGCGACCAAAAGAGGAATGCCACGAAATATTGGTCATAAAAAAGGTGCCCAAAGATTACTTAAAGTCGTCGAGTATGCCTTAGAGTTAAATATTAAATTTCTAACTGTTTATGCTTTTTCTACTGAAAACTGGAAAAGACCTGAAGCGGAAGTAAAGTATTTAATGGATTTACCATTTGCATTTTTTGGTGAAATAGAGAGAAAATTTAAGAGTAAAAACATAAAAGTTAAGGTAGTTGGTTTTAGAGATGGACTTCCTGAAAAATTGATTAAAAAAATCAATGAAGTTGAGGAAAACACTAAAAATAATGATGGAATGACTTTTAGCATTGCTTTTAACTATGGAAGCCAAGATGAAATTGTTGATGCTGTTAATTATTTAGTAGATAATAAAATAAACATAGATAAAAACACTTTTAAAAACTATTTTACATCTAAAGATTTACCAGATGTTGATTTGCTAATTAGAACAAGTGGAGAACAAAGAATAAGTAATTTCTTATTATGGCAGCTTGCATATAGTGAGCTTCATTTCACAAAAACATTATGGCCTGATTATTCAAAAAAAGAATTTGTTAGTGCTATAGAAGATTATAGTAATCGTGATAGACGATATGGAGGATTAAAATGAAAAAAAGAATAATTACAGGGGCATTACTAGTTGCAGTGCTTGTACCCGCTGTTTACTTAGGAGGAATATTCTTTTTAGTAATTGGCTTGTTACTTAGTATCGTTGCTTCATATGAAATGATGAATATGTTTTACAAGAAAGGGCCTGCCTTAAAGAAGATGAGGTTTATTGTTCCCATCTTTTCAGCATTTATAGTATTGTTTGCATATTTTGCAGCAACAGATATGGTCAATAATAACATATATCACTTTTGGGTTGTAACTTCTTTTATAGCGGCAATCTCCATTAGTTTATGTATATTAATTTTCACAAAGAAATCAACTGCTCATGATATATTGGGAACAGTAATGACTTTAGTCTACTGTGGTTTAATAATGGGTTATGTAATTAGTATTGAATACATGCAGCCAATAGCAGAAGCTGATTATATTTTAAATAATATTAAAGGTGGTAGAAGTTTTGCATACTTAATTGCTATAGTAGCATCAACTGATACAGCAGCATTCTTTTTTGGAATTAAGTTTGGTAAGCATAAACTTGCTCCGGAAATTAGTCCAAAGAAATCAGTTGAAGGTGCAATTGCTGGTTTAATCGCTGGTGGGGTTGTTGGCGTGATTTGTGCTTTCTTGTTTAATATTATTAATTTTACTGATCATGTTACTTTCGATACAAAAATAGCAGTCATAATTTTTATATTCTTATTGTCTTTACTTTTATCTGCTAGTGTTCAAATTGGTGATTTGGTCGCTTCTAAATTAAAAAGAAGTTATGAAATTAAAGATTTCGGTAATATATTCCCAGGACATGGTGGCGTTTTAGATAGATTTGATTCGTTAATATTTGCTGGAGCTGTATATTATGTGTTTGTTCAATTTATTCAATTAGTTGTGATTGGAGTTTAGTGATGAATATTTTTCTTTTAGGAGCAACAGGGTCTATTGGGACTCAAGTATTAGATGTTATCAGAAACAAGGACTTTAAAATAGTATCTATGAGTTTTGGTAAAAATATTGATAAAGCTATTAAGCTAATTGATGAGTTTAATCCAGAATATGTTTCATGTATGCTGGAAGAAGATATGTTGTTTTTAAGTGAAAAATATTCAAACATTATATTTGGCTACGGAGATGAAGGTTTAGTTAATTGTGCAACATATTCTAATAAAAAAGGAATTTTGATAAATAGTGTTGTTGGGATTAGTGGTTTGATTCCGACTATTGAAGCAATAAAAAAAGGTAGAAATATTTTGCTTGCGAATAAAGAAACACTAGTTGTTGCTGGTGATTATATCAATAAACTTGTGGATGAATATAATGTTAAACTTTTTCCAATTGACAGTGAACATAGTGCTATATGGCAATGTTTAAATGGAAATAAAAAAGAAGAGGTTAATAAAATTATTATTACTGCTAGTGGCGGTTCTTTTAGAGATAAGACATTAGAACAATTAGCTCATGTTACCTTAGAAGATGCTTTAAAACATCCTAATTGGGAGATGGGTAAAAAAATTACAATTGATTCAGCTACGATGGTGAATAAAGGACTTGAGGTAATCGAGGCTCACCATTTATTCAGAATTGGCTATGACAGGATTGAGACAATAATTCATCCGGAAAGCATTATTCATTCGATGGTGGAATTTAATGATAAATCAATCATAGCTCAGTTGTCGAATCCTGATATGAGACTACCTATTGCATATGCAATAAATTATCCAAATAGAATTGATAATGGATATACAAAGAGTATAGATTTTGAACAAATTCGTACTCTGAATTTTAAGAAAATGGATTATAATAGGTTCAAGTTATTAAAATTAGCATATGATGTAGGAAAAATGGGTGGGGTTATGCCTGCTGTTTATAATGCGAGTAATGAGGTAGCAGTCAATTTATTTATTGATGGGAAAATTAAGTTTTTGGAAATTGAAGAAATTGTATTTTCTTCAGTTAGTAAAACTAAAAATATCATTAATCCAACAATTGATGATATAATAAATACAGATAAGTATGTTAGAAATCAAATTTGTGAAAAATTTGATTGTGAGAAAGGTTGTTAATATGGATTCTATTATTGGAATTATTGCTTTTTTGTTTGTACTAGGTATTATTATAGTAATTCATGAGGCAGGACATTTTCTTTTTGCTAGAAAATTTGGTATATTAAGTCGAGAATTTGCCTTTGGTATGGGACCACTTCTATATAAAAAGAAAAAAGGTGAAACTTTATATTCAATCAGAGCATTTCCTATTGGCGGGTTTTGTGCTATTGCTGGTGAAGAAGTTGAAAATGATCCGTTAAAAGAAATTAAAAATATTAGAGTAGATATAGTGGATGGAGTTATCACTAAGATATATATTGATCCTAAATCTGCTGAGTTTAAAAACAAACCAGAATTTATTTTAGGTGAATACGACATTTTTGATCAACAAGAAACTGGTAACTTATACATGTTTTTAAATGATGGTCATGAGGAAATTAAGTATCCTGTAGACCCTCAAGCAATGTTTGTTTTTGAGAAGCAAGAATTTCAAATTGCTCCATATAATCGAACAATTAATTCTAAAAAGAAACGTCAAAGAGCAATGGTTATTATAGGGGGTCCAATGATGAACTTCCTATTAGCCTTAATTGTGTTTTTATTAGCTGGTTTAATTGGAGGGTTTCCCGATCAATCAAGTTCAAAATTAAATGTCGTTGATGAAGGGACTCCTGCTTATGTAGCTGGATTCCAAAAAAATGATGAAATTTTGTCAATGTCAATTGATGACATAACATTGGAGATAAATAAATGGGAAGATATTTCATTGTTTATGGATCAATACTACTCAGCAGAATCTGATGTAATTGTTGTTAGCTATAAACGTGGTAATGATGTACTAGAAACTAACATTACTCCTCAGGTGGTTATCTATTCTAGTGGTATAACAAGTGACTTTACAAAAGCAGGTGTCATTGTTGGTTCTGTTGATGGTAAAAGCAAAGTGGCTGGACTAAAACCAGGAGATGAAATTACGAAAATAAACTCTATAGAAGTTTCAAGTTGGAAAGAAGTGTATAGTATTTTTATGCAAAACACTACTGGGTCCAAAGTGATCATGGAAGTTAATAGGGGTGAGGCAACTAATACTGTTGAGTTTAATCCTTATTCTAGCGAGGTTATGGATTCTCAAAAATCACTTTCAGGGGATAATGTACCTCTAGCAAGATTTATTATGAGTATATCTCCAACAAATGAGTTTAATTTAATTAAAAGCCTAGAATATTCAGTAGTTCAAACTGTTTCTTCAGGTGGATTAGTCTTCTCGACATTAAAATTATTATTTACTAGTAATGAAGTTGGAGTGGATGATTTGTCTAGTTTTGTTGGGATTTATGAACTGTCTAAAAATGTTGCAGTAAATATAGGTTTTATTGGAATATTAAATTTAATAGGATTATTAAGCGTTAATGTTGGATTGCTAAATCTTTTACCGATTCCTGCATTAGATGGTGGTAGATTAGTATTTATAGGTTATGAAGCTATCACAAAGAAAAGACCAAATCAAAAAGTTGAAACAGCTTTAATTACTGTGACAATGTTCTTGTTATTTGGTTTAATGATTTTTGCTTTTTATAACGATATATTGAGATTGATTGGAGTTAAATAAAAATGAAACAAAGTCTACTTTTTGTACCAACTTTAAGAGAAATGCCTAAAGATGCTGAAATCTCAAGTCATAAAATTCTTGTTAAAGGTGGATATATCAAACAACATGCTGCTGGTATTTACACATATTTGCCTTTAGCATATAAAATAATAAAGAAAATTGAAAATATAGTTCGCGATGAACTTGATAAAATTGGGTGTAGTGAGTTATTAATGCCAGCAATGCAGTCAAAAGACTTATGGATGGAGTCGGGGCGATGGGAAGTTTATGGTAAAGAACTTGTTCGATTGAAAGATCGTCATGACCGTGAGTTTGCATTAGGTCCTACACATGAGGAAGTTATTACATCTGTTGTTAGAGATAGCATTAATAGTTATAAAAAACTACCTCTTGCTTTATATCAAATTCAAAACAAATTTAGAGATGAGTTTAGACCTAGATTTGGATTGATGAGAGGTAGAGAATTTATTATGAAAGATTTATATACTTTTCATGTTAATGAAGAGAGTTTAGATGAATGGTATTTAAAAGTTAAACAAGCATATATAAATATTTTAGATAGAATGGGTCTAACTTACCGAATAGTTGGAGCTGATAGTGGACAAATTGGTGGCTCTGCTAGTGAAGAGTTTATGGTTTTATGTGACATTGGTGAAGATTTAATTGCTTATAGTGATGAAAGTGATTTTGCTAATAATGTAGAACTTTGTAAACTTAATGAAGGAGATCCTTCTCCTGATGGCAAAGGAACTATTAAACACGCAAAAGGAATTGAAGTTGGTCATATATTTAAGTTGGGAACTAAGTATTCTGATTCAATGAAATTGAATTTTGTTGATGTTGATGGTGTAAAAAAACCAGTAGTAATGGGTTGCTATGGAATTGGTATTAGCCGATTAATAATGGCAATTTTAGAACAACATAATTTGGATTTAAAGGTTCTATGGCCTAGTGAGGTTTCACCATTTAAGATTCATTTTATACCAATGGATAAAGAAGGTAGTCTTGGCTATGAAAAGGGCTTTGAGGTTTACCAGTCATTATTAAACAAGGGTTACGAAGTATTATTCGATGATAGAAATGAATCTGCTGGAGTTAAATTTAATGATGCTGATTTAATAGGTTGTAAATATCGTGTAATATCTGGTAGAAAAATAAGTGATGGAATTTTGGAAGTGAGAAATTTAGAAGATAACTCAGTATCTATGATGACCATTGAAGAAGTTTTAAATTATAGTTTTGATTAAAGAATATTTTAAGGAGATAAGAAATGATTAAAGGATTCAATCAAGTTAATGTTTATGTTGAGGGAATGGGTATTGTTAGAAAGACTGTGAAAGTTGAAAATGGCAAAATTGTTTCTATTTCAGATGAAATTGATGATACATTAGAAACTCTAAAGGAAGATCAAATATTAGTTCCCGGTTTCATTGATAAACACATTCATGGGGCTAATCATTCAGATGGTATGTATGATACCGAAGAAGATATTCTAAATATTGCCACGACAATTGCTAAAGAAGGTGTGACTTCATTTTTGGTTACAACAATGACACAAACTGAAGAAAAAATTGATGCTGCTTTAAGTAATATTAGAAAATATATTAACAGCAATAAAACTGAAGGTGCTGAAGCTATAGGTATCCATTTAGAGGGACCATTTATTTGTACAAAGTATAAGGGAGCACAGGTTGAAGAATGTATTGTTCCTTGTGATGTGGATACTTTCAAACATTATCAAGAAATTAGTGGTAATAATATAAAACAAGTTACTTTAGCTTATGAGGAAAACGGAAAAGAATTAGTCAAGTATTTAAAGTCTCAAAATATTGTTGCTAGTATTGGACATACAAATGCTACTAGCGATGAAGCTTTTGAAGGGTTTGAAATGGGAATAACTAGTGCTACGCATACTTATAATGCGATGAGGGGAATTCATCATCGTGAAGTTGGAACCTTGGGCGCAGTATTATTAGCTGATTCTGTTTACGCTGAATTGATACCTGACTTAGTGCATGTATCTCAAAATGCAATTAAATTATTATTTAAATGTAAAGGTAAAGATCAAGTTATTGCTATTACAGATGGAATTGAGTCTAAGCATCTTCCTGAAGGGACTTATCACTTAGGAGGACAAGAGGTTTTCGTTAAAAACGGAGAAGCAAGATTACATGATGGTACTCTTGCTGGATCGACATTATTTATGAATACAGGTTTACTTAACCTTAAAAATGTAATGGGGCTGACGCTTGAGGAAACTGTTGATTTAGCTACAAAAAACCCGGCTATTAATTTAGATGTTTACAATAAAAAAGGAAGTATCAAAGTTGGCAAAGATGCTGATTTTGCGGTTATTGATAATAATTTTAATGTTTATATGTCTATTAATAGAGGTAATATAATATTTAAGAAATAATAATAAAAGAGGCAATTAACTGCCTCTTTTATTAAAAACAGGGTGTTTTTCTTGTTGGAAAAATAAGGTAAATATGGTATAATAATCAAGTAGGAGGAATTTATGAAATACTTTAAAAA
>JBAYTC010000052.1:0-7502 GCA_041675825.1 Bacilli bacterium
AGAAATAGCATATTTATTAGATGCTGTAAATATTCTAACAAATGGTGAGGATTTTGCTGGAATGACATTTGATTTATCACAAGCATTTGATGAAGAAAATCAACCGAAGATTTTAATGTCTAAGGTAATTTCTGAGACTATAGTAGATAAAATATTCAATGAATCAGTTACAGGAGAAGTTAGAATTCCTAGTGAACTATATGTTAATACAAAAATTAGTCTAAATAGAGATAAATGGTATAATGAATATGATGGTGATTTAGTTACAACTAAAGGTGAGATTGCTCATTTATTAGATGCAGTTGATTTATTAACTGGCGGTAGCAGCTTCGCTGGAATGTCATTTGATTTATCACAAGCATTTGATGAAGTAAATCAACCAAAAATTCTAAAATCAAAAGTTATTTCTGAAACTATAGTAGATAAAATATTTAGCGAAAGCAATACAGGAGAAGTTAGAATCCCTAGTGATTTCTATGTTAACGATTATGCAAGTTCGAATCGTGATAAATGGTATAATGAATATAATGGAGATGTAGTTACAACTAAAGGTGAGATTGCGCATTTATTAGATGCAGTTGATTTATTAACTGGAGGCAGCAGCTTTGCTGGAATGTCATTTGATATTTCTCAAGCATTTGATTCAACAAATCAACCAATCATACTAAAATCAAAAGTTATTTCTGAAACTATAGTTGACAAAATATTCAATGAATCAACTTTCGGACAAATATTTATACCAAGTGATTATTATGTGAATGCTAAAGTTGACTTGAACAGAGATAAATGGTTCAATGATTATAATGGTGACACTATTGTTTATAAAGGAGAAATTGCTAATTTACTAAATGCAGTTAATTTATTAACAGGTGGTGGAAGTTTTGCTGGAATGAGCTTTGATTTAACTCAGGCCTTTGATGAAACCAATCAACCTATAATACTTAAGTCCAAAGTTATTTCTGAATCTATAGTTAATAAAGTATTTAATGAAGGAAGTAGTGGCGTGTTAATTATGCCATCTGCGACTTATGTTAACCCTCTAGTTGATAGTTCTGAGGTTAATAGAGATAAATGGTTTAATCAATATAATGAAGATGTTGTAGTCTTTAAAGGTGAGATTGCTCATTTACTAGATGCAGCAGATCAAATACTTCCTCCTGGTTCAAACTTTGAAGGAATGGACTTCGATATCGATGCGTTATTCGATAAACCAAAACGTGATATTATTCTTAAGTCACACGTGTTTGCAGAGACAATAATTGATAAGATTTTAGATAATTCAACAGTTGTAACAAATGTTCCTACTATTGACTTAGAAGGAAGAAGTTTCGATGATAATTTAGATAGAAGTGCATGGTATAATAACTACGATCAAGTAACTATTGAAGAAAATGAATTGGGTAAATTCCTAAGAAGTATTTCTCTAGTAGTTGGACCAAACTCTTTCGCAACAATGCCTGCAATCACTATTGATCATATTTTAGGATTAGAATTTAATGTAGTAATGGATGTTCAAAAGATAATTACTAGCTCCGATTTTAGTGAATTAGTTAATTCGGTATTGATGGAAAATATTATTGCACCATTAGCATTAAATATTGCTACTACTGTACTAGTTAGTTACTTAAATGAGCCTGCAAATGGATATCAATTCTATAAAGCTAACTTAATAACAGGATATGATATTAATACATTCGATGCTGCTTCATATGATTTACAATCATATCTAGAATCATTATACTTAATGAAAAAAGCTGGATTTGATTACAGTAATTTAAGCAGTATTAGTATTGCTGAATTAAGCAATGAAGAAATTGTTGGCTTATCTAATTCTATGGTTGCTTCTAGAATATTTAAAGGTTCTATTGCAAAACTATTTAATGAATTACTACAACCTTATTATCAATTATTACCAGCAATCAATCCATTAACATTCCAAAGCAAGAAATTATGGGATGATGTTAAGTTAGATCAAACTGATTATAATGGAACTGCTTATGATGCGCATACTAATTTAGTTGCTAAATTAACTAGCTTAGGTGATCGTGATTATTATTACGAATAGTAAAGGAGGGGGAATTATGAAGTTAATTATTGCTATTGTTTCAAAAGAAGATTCATCAATGGTAATGAAACAATTAGTTAAAAAGAAATTCTTTGTAACTAAGCTTGCTTCATCTGGTGGGTTTCTAAGAAGTGGTAATACGACATTGATGATTGGTACTAAAGATGATAGTGTTGAAAATGCTATATCGATTATTACTGAATATTCTAAAAGTCGTAGAGAATTAGTTCCTAGTTCTATTGCTAGTGAATTCGGTATGTTTTCAACTATACCTGTTGAAGTCAATGTTGGTGGTGCCACATTATTCATAGTCGATGTTGAAAAAATGATCAAAATATAGTTAATAGCCCTGATTTAATCAGGGCTATTATTTTGTAGCAATCTCAAATGTTTTATGTTATAATTTTTGTATACAACCAATGGTTGAGTGTAAATACAACTATAATTATAGTAAAACAACCATTAGTCGCTGGTTTACTGCTTACTTAGAATGTATAATTTAAGTGTAAATCAAAAGGAGGTTTATTTATGAAAGAAAGTTTTGGTCAAAGAATTGCAAGATTAAGAAAGGCACAAGGTCTTACTCAAGAAGAATTAGGCGATAAAGTTAATATTTCTTCTCAAGCAGTATCTAAATGGGAAAATGATTTATCTTCGCCTGATATTTCTATTCTAGTAAAGTTAGCTGGTATTTTAGGAGTTAGTTTGGATGTGTTACTTGGAAATGAAGAAGAAAAAGATAATCCTATTGTTGTTCCGAAAGAAATTAGAAAAGATGTTAGTCAATTAATATTTAAGATTCAAGTTGATTCTCATGAAGGGGACAAGGTTAGAATTAACTTACCTGTTAGTATAATTAAAATAGCTGTAGATAGTAAAATGGGACTACCTAATATTAATGGTAATGAAGCATTAAAAGATATTGACTGGAATCAACTATTTGCTTTGATTGATCAAGGAGTTATTGGTAAGTTAGTGGAAATTGAATCATCCGATGGTGACATTGTGACTATAGTAGTTGAGTGATGAAACTTAAAATCAGAGCTGAAGGTGTAAAACTTAATTTATATATTCCATTTTTCATACTAAATAATAAATGGATTATAAAAAAAATAACTAAAAAATCTACTAAGGATATTGATTTTGATCAATTAAAAATAGTTTTACCTAAAATGATAAAAGAATTAAAGAAGTTTAAAAAGGATAACAAGGGTTTTGTTATACTTGATGTAGTCTCTAGTGATAATGAACATGTTGTATTAAAACTATGAGTAAGTAATTAATAAACTGTTTTACTTGGCGTTATCAACGCAATTTAAAACAGTTTATTTTTTTATTTATTGAATAATAATAAATTTTTGATATAATTTATATATAGGAGAAATTACTTATGGAAATACTATTAAAAAATGGTTTAGTATATGACGGTACTATTAATAAACCGAATGTTTTAGATGTTTATATCAAAGATGGTTTAATTAGTAAAATTGGTAAAGATTTAGAGATTATTTGTGATAATAGTATAGATTGTACTGGTTTAATTGTTTCACCAGGGTTTATTGATGCTCATTCACATAATGATTTTTTTGTTGTTGGTGATCAAGAGTCAGCGATTGTTCCCTTTTTAAAGCAAGGTATTACTTCACAAATAATTGGAAATTGTGGATTTAGTTCTTATGGAGTAGGAGAATCTGAATATCGTAATTTGGTTGGATCTGGTCTTTTTAAAACAAAAGAATGTACGAGCTTGGAAGAGTATAGAAATATGGTTAAGGGAGAGTTGATATTAAATCAAATTCCACTCATTGGGCATGGGACAACAAGAATTTCAGTAGCGGGTAATAGTCCTAGAGAATTAACTGAGGAAGAAAAAAATAAAATGTTATCATTATTAGAAGAAGCAATGAATGATGGTGCATTTGGTGGATCCTTGGGGTTGATGTATGAACCTGGTATGTATGCTCCAAAGCAAGAATTAATTGACTTTGCGAAAGTAATTGCAAAGCATAATGGAATACTTACAGTTCATCCAAGAGCCAATTCAAAAGTTGCAATGGGTTATTCTCTTTTTGGAAAACCACATATTGAACAAGCTTTGGATGAGATGATAGATATTGCAAAAGAATCTAAGGTAAGATTAGAGAATTCACACTTAATTTTTGTTGGAAAGTCATCGTGGAAATGTGTTGATGCGATGCTTAATGGTTTTTATAAAGCAAGAAGTGAAGGTATTGATATTGCTTATGATATATATCCATTCACATATGGGGCTAGTGTTATAACTGTTGTCCTTCCTTCATGGTATATGAAACTTTCAATTGAAGAACGCAAAAAGAAGTTTAATAGATTTAAATTAAAATTAATAATTAACATTACAAAGAAACTTTTAGGGATTGATTTTAATGATTTGAAAATTAGTTTCATCGGCGATGATTATCCTGAGTTTGAAGGGAAAACAGTTAGTGAAATTGCAAAAGAAAGAAATGTGAAGCCTATTGATATGTATTTAAAACTTGTGGATTTATCAAATGGTAAAGGTCGCATTATGTTAGATAAATACTACAATGATGAAATTATTGAAAGACTAATGAAAGATGATTTATCAATATTTATGACAGATGCTTGGTATGAAACATCAGGCACTCAAAATGGAGGAACTTTTCAAGCTTTTCCATATTTCATTGAAAGATCAATTAAATATAATATACCTTTAGAATCAGTAATAAATAAAATGACGGGTAAAACTGCAGATAGATTTAACATAAATGATCGTGGATATATAAAGGAGGGTCTGTCTGCTGATATTTGTATTTTTAATAAGGAAGAAATAAAAGTGAATTTAGATATTCCTGATGAAACGCCACCAGGAATTAAATATGTAATAATTAATGGTGAAATGGTTCTAAAAAGTAATCATTTCAACGGGTTAAAGAAAGGCATAGTTTTAAATCGTTAGTCATCTTTTTAAATATTATTTTTTTATACAAAAAAACTATTAATTTGGCTTTTTGTTTGCTTATACTTTATTCATGTGATATAATAATTTAAAGAAATTAAAAATTGGAAAGGTAGAATACTCATGGAAGAAAATCAAAATGTTGAGTCGGGAATATCATTAGTCGATTTATTCACAATGCTATTTCATAATATTTTTATAATAGTAATTATTACAGCTTTTGTTACAGCATTAGGCACTATTTACACATTAAGATTAGTTGAACCTATGTATCAATCTCAAACAGATGTAATGGTTCAAGTAGATAAGACAGGTGGTGGAGGTTCTTCATCAACTGACATAGATGTAACTTTAACTCTACGTTTAATTCAGACAGTATCTGAATTCCTAGAAAAAGACATAGTTTTAGACGAGGTTGTATTGAATCAAGAAGTTATTGATGCGGCAGGAAGAATGAGTGTTAAAGAGGTTCGCAGTAATTTAGATGTTAGTTATAACACTAATAGTTTATTACTTAGAATTACATATAAACATGAAGATCCTAAAGCTGCATCAGTTATATTAAATGAAATTGTTGACACGGCTATAGAAATAGCAAATGAAGATTATCCTGTTTTAGTAAACACAATATATAAAGTTGGAGTTCCTAAAGATGGTGTTTATGTTTCTCCTAACAAAACATTAAATATTTTAATAAGCATTATCCTTGGTGGGATATTAGGTGTTGGGGCTTCATTAGTAATTGAGTTTTTAAAAACAACTGTTAGAAATAAAAAAGATATTGAAAACTTATTACCTAAATACCAATTAATTGGATTAATTCCGGAAATTGAACCGCAAGAAGGTGAAACAGATGTCTAAGAAATCAAAGTTAGTAAGCCTTCGTGGCATAGTAGAGGATAGTAATATAATTGAACAATTTGAGAAACTTCAAGTTAATTTGAGTTTGTCTTCGGTTGATAAAAAAGCACAAGTTATTCAAGTAACATCATCTTTACAAGATGAGGGGAAAACTACAATTGCTGTTAATCTAGCAAATTCTTATGCAATGAAAGGGTCTTCGGTTTTAGTAATAGATTTAGATATTAGAAGACCAAAAATCCATAGGAATTTCAACCAAGTTAATGATAATGGTATAGTTGATTATGCAGCAGGCACTGTTGAAAAAGAACACTTAATAAAGAAAACCACATATGGTATTGATGTTATTAATACCGGGAAAAAGAGCCCTTATCCAGTTAAAATATTAGAATCAGCATTGATTAAAGACTTAATCGAAGATATGAGAGCAAAATATGATTATATTATTTTAGATTCACCTCCAGTATCGCCGGTAATTGATCCGATTATTATTTCTAAGTTGACTGATGCTGTTGTCTTTGTTGTTCAAGCAAATAGAACTAAAAAATCAGATATTAAAGAATCTATTAAACAACTTGAGAATGCTAAAGCCAATATAGCTGGTATAGTATTAACAAATGTTAAAGCTAAATATTCTAAATACTCTTATAAATATAAATATGAGGAAAACGGTAATTAATTAGAATTGGAGTGAGTTTAAATGATTGATATTCATACCCACATATTACCTGGAATTGATGATGGTTCAGTGAATTTTGATATGTCTGTTTTAATGTTAGAAAAAGCAAAATCCATTGGAGTTACACATATTATTCTTACACCTCATGCTATCTTTGGAAGTTCTTATTATAAGAGTAAAGAAACTCTTTTTGAACTATTTGAAGATTTTAAAGAAAAAGTTGAATATATAGGTATAAAACTATATCTTGGTAGTGAAATCTATTATTCAGAAAAAAACTATAAAAACCTACTAAATGGAGAATTAGTTACTTTCAATAATTCAGTGTATTGCCTTGTTGAATATCCAATGCATGAGGAGACTGAAATTGAAGAAACTTTATATAATATAAGAGTTAAGGGTTATAAACCCATCTTAGCACATCCAGAAAGATATAAATTTTTGGATTCAAATAAAGTTCGACAAATCCGTCTAAATGCTTTAATTCAGGTAAATACAACATCGATATTAGGTTTACATGGCAAGAAAATCAAGAAATTTGCATTTGAATTAATGAAGTTAAATCTTGTAGATTTTATATCTAGCGATTGTCATGATTTAGAAGATAGAAATGTTAATTTAGATGAAGCATATAAAATTGTTTCCAAAAAGTTTGGGGATAAATATGCTAATAAAGTGTTTATACAAAATCAAAAAAAATTAATAGAGAAAATTGAAAATGGACTTGTTTAGGTTCATTTTTTTCTTTACATTATATTTATATATGGTATAATGTTTATAGTCTATATGGCTCCATAGCCAAGTGGTAAGGCATGAGTCTGCAACACTCTGATCGTTGGTTCAAATCCGACTGGAGCCTCCATATAAGAACGCCAACTTTGATACAAAAAATATCAAAGTTTTTGCATTAAATAGGCTTGTTTTGGACAAAAATAGGCTAA
>JBAYTC010000053.1:0-7347 GCA_041675825.1 Bacilli bacterium
ATCAGTATATACTGAGTGATTATTATTAACAGCAACGCGGTGTAAAACAACATCAGTTTCTTGACCTACTAGGTTAGTTAATTGTTTTGTTACACCTAAATTACCACCATAAGAATTCCCAACATTTGAACTACTGAAATCAAACTCATATAATTTCGATTCAACTTGTGTTCCTTCTTGTGCCCATTTAGCATATAAAGTCGTGTTAGCATTTACTTTATCTGCTGTGAAGACCCAAGCATTAGCAAATTCACTATCCTTATACCAACCAAGAAAAGTATTTCCATCTTTTGTCGGATCAGCTGGTTTATTTATTAATGACCCCTCGGTAACTACTAGATTACTAACAGGGCTTCCTCCATCAACAGAAAACGTAACTGTATATTTTGTAACTGGTGGAGTTGCCTTAACAACTATAGAAAAGTCAACGTTTTGTGTCTTTTTACCTATTTTAATAGTTGCGGTTAACTTTACAGTTTCATCGGTTTCCCCTCTAAAAACTTGACCTTTGCTACCAAAGATTTCAACTACTTCAGGTTTATCACTAACCCAAGTAATCGTAGCATTGTCAACTTCAAGTGACTTTAATAGTAATGTTACATCCCTTGTAACATTATCTTCAGTATCACCTTGATAAAATAAAATTAAATTTTCATCTTTAACAATATCAAATTCCTTAGTGTTTGAACATGAAACAAGAAAAACACCGGTTAATAATACAGTTATTAAAAGTAAAATTTTCTTCATTTAGTACTCCTTTTTATATTTATATTTGTTATTTTATAACAATACTATTATATCACTAATAGTGTCAAAATAAAAGAAAAAAGGGTTTTTATTCATCCCTTTTTTTATTTTTAATCTTTTTTAAACTTTTTAAGTCTAAGTGCATTTAAAACTACGGACACGGAGCTAAAACTCATTGCTGCTCCAGCAATCATTGGATCTAGTAATGGACCATTAAATGCATATAATAATCCCATAGCAACTGGTATTCCTAGTACATTATAACCAAATGCCCAAAATAGATTTTCCTTAACATTTTTTATAGTTTTATTACTTAGTTTGATAGCTGTTGAAACATCAGCTAAATCGCTCTTCATTAGAACAATATCAGCACTTTCCATAGCTATATCTGTACCATTTCCAATAGCGATTCCAATATCAGCGGTTGCTAGGGCTGGTGCATCATTTATTCCATCACCAACAAACGCAACCAAATTTCCTTGTTTTTGGAATTTGCTTACTTCTTCAGCTTTATCAGCAGGCAAAACTTCTGATAAAATATAATCAATACCAACCTCATTACCTATTGCTTGTGCGGTCTGGTTATTATCACCAGTAATCATAGCAACTTTAATTCCCATTTTTTTAATTTTAGCTATTGATTCCTTTGAAGAAGTTTTAACTTTATCAGAAACTGCAATTAAACCAATTAGTTTATAATCAACAGCAACATACATTGCTGTTTTAGCTTCACTTTGAAGCCTGTTTGCTTGATCTAAAAATCTTGAAACATCAATTTCATTGTCTTTCATCAAACGTAAATTTCCTACTAATACTTTGTTGTTTTTGATTGTAGCACGAATACCCCCACCGGTAATAGCCTCAAAATCCTCTACTTCAAGTAACTCAACATTACTTGAAATGGCATTTCTCACGATTGCTTCACCTAATGGATGCTCTGATTTAATCTCACAACTTGCAGCAATTTGGAGAAGATACTCTTTACTATCATCACTGATTAAATCAGTTACCTCTGGTTTACCTTCAGTAATAGTTCCAGTTTTATCAAACACAATAACATTAACCTTGTGTAAAGTTTCAAGAGCTTCACCAGATTTAATTAAAACCCCATTTTCTGCCCCTTTTCCAGTACCCACCATAATTGCTGTTGGTGTTGCTAAACCTAGAGAACAAGGACAAGCTATAACTAAAACTGAGATAAAAATTGTCAAAGCAAAATTAAAATCTTGATTGATAATATACCATATAATCCCGGAGATAAATGCTAAAACTATTACAATCGGAACAAAATATCCAGAAATAATATCAGCTAGTTTTGAAATAGGAGCTTTAGTCCCTTG
The DNA here is from genome assembly GCA_041675825.1 of Bacilli bacterium. Lineage (GTDB taxonomy): Bacteria > Bacillota_I > Bacilli_A > ML615J-28 > CAG-698 > JAEYQM01. Next base: position 2,088 of record JBAYTC010000053.1, read on the forward strand.
AGCCTCTTCTACAAGTTTAATGATTTGTGAAATCATCATATCTTTACCAACTTTAGTTGCTTTAAATCTAATTGTCCCATTCTTATTGATGCTTGCTCCAACTACATTAGAACCTACTTCTTTTAATACTGGTATACTTTCACCACTAATCATTGATTCATCTATGTATGTTGATCCATTTACCACTTGACCATCAACTGGTATCTTTTCTCCTGGTTTTACTTGAATAATATCGCCAACAACTACTTCATTAATATCAATAACAAACTCTTTATTATCACGAATAACTATCGCTGTTTTTGGACTGAGTCCAATCAATTTTTTTATTGCTTCACTAGTCTTACCTTTAGATAAAGCTTCAAAATACTTACCAAGAGTTATTAAAGTTATAATTACTCCTGCTGATTCATAATATAAACTATGAACTCCATGGTGGTTTCCACCTATTACGGTTATTGTTAAATACAGACTATAAATAAAAGCTGCAGATGTTCCTATAGCAATTAAAGAATCCATATTAGGAGCTCCTTTAATTAATGTTTTAAAACCGACTACATAAAATTTATAACCTAATATAACTATCGGTAATGTAAGCAATAATTGAAGAACGCTAAAATTAACAGGATTTAAATTTGGATCAATAATATCAAATACCGGTAGCCCAAACATCGTTCCCATTGAAACATACAAAAGCGGAACAACAAAGATAGCACTTAATATAAATCTAATTTTCAAGTTCATAATTGACTTGTTATTAGAAACAGTATTTCTATCCTCATCTACTATTGCTTTATACCCTGCTTTACTAACCGCTTTAATTATTTTACCTTTATCAACCATATTTGAATCTATTGTTACAACCAATTCCTCAGTGGCATAATTAACAACTGATTCACTAACTCCTTCTAACTTCTTAGTTGCTCTTTCAATCGCATTAGCACATGCAGTACAAGTCATTCCTTCAACTTTAAAAGTTAGCTTTTCTTCCTGAATAATTGCTTTATATCCAGCCTTATTAACTGCTTTTTTTATATCCTCTAAAGTAGTTAAAGTAGGATCATATTCAATAGTGAGTTTTTCTGTAGCATAATTTACATTAGAACTCTTAACGCCTTCCAATTTTTTTGTGGCTCTTTCTACAGCATTAGCACATGCAGTACAAGTCATACCTTGAATATCTATATCTTTTTTCATTAAAAACACTCCTTATATATTAACTATTATACTTAAAAAAAGTGTTATTGTCTATGAATTGGTTTTGTAAATAAAAAAAACACAACCAAAGTTGTGCCAAAAAAAATATTTTTTTATGGTTTTAATACCTAATCTTGAAATGTTTTAACCTTCTTAACTAAGACATCAAAAATTATTACTAAAACTACAATTAATACAGTCCAAGCAAAAACTGATGTCATTTCTAACATATCCTTATTATATAATAATTGCATTCCAATAGTATTCTTAGGTTGAGTTATAAACTCAGCCATAACCATAACCTTAAAACCTAAGCCAAAAGAAGCAATTATTGCTGATAAGATAAAAGGAAGATTAATCGGGATTAAAACGTCTTTTAATACAGTAAAATTCAAGCTTGTTAAAGTCTTTAGATCATCAATTAAGTTTTTATCAACTGATTTAAAACTGGTATATATTGCTTCATATTGGAGAGGAAACACTACAAATCCAGTTATAATTAAGGGAGACTTTGCACCTCCAAACATAATTAAAATAATTACGATGATAGTTGCAATGGGTAATGTCTTAATAATTGATACAATCACGGAAATAAAACCATTAAAAGCTCGTGAGGTCAAGCTGAGCAATGATAAAATAATACTTAAAACTAGTGAAATTATTACTGTAATCAAAAGATTTACAATAGTATTAAAAATAATTATATATGTACTATTTTTAGATAGTAAAACCCATAATTGGGATAAAACATCATTTGGTTTAGGTAAAATTATATCATTATTTATAATATTACCAAAAGTAAACCAAATAACAAAAACAAATACTATTCCTATTAAAGAATAAATATTTATTTTATCGATAAAATTCTTCATCTATATCACCTGACAAAATCTCTTTATTTACACTATTTAAAAAATCATAAAAAATCTTTAATTCTTCTTTATATTCTTTAGCTTTTTTAAAGTCAATATTGCTTTTAGGAATAGATTCATTAATTATCTCTTCACCTAATAGTTCTAACCATTCATTTTTATTGCTTACTATTTTTGAATAAAATGTTGGAGAAGTATTCAAGTATCCAATATTTTCTTTAATTTGAGTTATATAATCTGAAATTTCTTTTTGGTTTTTACTTTCAGGATTAACAAAAATACCTGCTTGGGGAATCATTGGAATATAATCTATTAATAATTCACTTATATCAAGTATATTTAAATCTAATTTTTTCGAAATTATTAAATTTGAAAGTGTTGGCTCAGCACTCATAATCACATCAACGGTATCATTAACTAAGAAACCAACTACCTCAGACATTCCACTATAATAATCAACTTCATAATCAATACCATCAAGTGCTTTTTCAAGCATAATTCCCGGGGTTAAATTGCTGCCATATGCAGCAATTTTCTTCCCGTTTAAATCATCAACACTATCTAGTTTTCCTTTTGATACTAGATAAATATTGGAAAAAGTTATTATTGAGTCTAACTGATATATTGAGGACTTGTTGTTGAAGAGTTTAGCACCTACATTAATAGGGGCAATTATTATATCGTGACTTTTTGATGTAAAAGCAGCAGTAAGTAAGAATGTGTTTCCAACATTTTCATAGTTTACAAACTTATTTTCAACACCTGCTATTGCTATTAATGGTGTTCCGTTTGGCAATATAACTTTAATCTCTTCTTCTTTTTTGCAAGATGATAGGAATAATAGACATGTTAATAATAATATAATAAATATTTTCTTATTCATATTACTAATCCAACTCTGGATAAAAATCACGTTTTTTATAAGTTGTGTGACACCATTTATGCATGATATGATGATCTTTCATACTCTTTAAATCATTATATAATTCAATCACTGAAGGATTCTTTTCGGAAGATCTAAGTTTGCTATCTGAATCTATTTTATATAAAGCAGCTGCTCTTAGACTTCTTACATCAGTTGAATCTAGGATTTTTGCATTAACTATCGGCTGACCACCACCATTAATACATCCACCAACACAACCCATAAATTCAATAAAAGCATATTGTTTTTTACCAGATTTTACTCTATCAAGTATTTCTTTGATATTTTTACCACCATGGACTACAGCAACATTGATTTCTTGATCCAATATTTTAATTGTCGCTTCTTTTATAAAATCGTTTGTTCCTCTAACAGCTTGAATCTCAAGATCATCATCACTACCCGTAAGCTTCTTATAAACATATCTAAGTGCTGCTTCCATTACACCACCAGTTGCACCAAATATAGCTCCAGCCCCTGTGTATTTAGCAAGTTTTGACTCAGGTAAATAATCATCTAATTTATTAAAATCAATTTTTTTCATTTTAATAAGTCTTGCTAGTTCTCTTGTTGTTAAAACAATATCCACATCTCTAACTCCATCTACAGCCATTTCTTCACGTTTAGCCTCGGATTTCTTAGCTACACATGGCATAATAGATATTACTTTAATTCTATTTTTATCTATTCCAATTTTATTAGAATAGTAATTTTTAATTAAAGAGCCTTGGATTTGTTGAGGTGATTTACAAGTTGATAAGTTACCTAACATTTCCGGATAATATGTTTCTATATAATTAATCCACCCCGGTGAACATGATGTAAATAAAGGTAGTTTGTTTTCTTTATTATTTAAGTATTTAGTGAATCTTTCTAAGAATTCATTACCCTCTTCAATAATAGTTACATCAGCAGCAAAATTAGTATCTGTGATTTCATCAAAACCTAATTTTTTTAATGATGCAAACATTTTACCTTCAACATTTGTTCCAATAGGGTTTCCAAACTCTTCTCCAAGTGCTACTCTAACTGATGGAGCAACTTGTACTACTGTATAATAATCTTTGTTTTCAATTGTATCAATTACTTTTTCAATATCATCTTTTTCACGAATCGCTCCAACCGGACATGCTTGAATACATTTACCACAATATATACATCCAGATAGACTCAAATTAGTGTTAAGAGCTGGACCAACATATGTTTCAAACCCTCGATAATTATATCCTAAAACACTCTGACCATTAACAGCTTCACATGTTGATATACATCTACCACACAAAATACATTTTGAACTATCTATTACCATTGAATCAGTTATATTGATTAAACATTCTTTTTTTGAAAAATTTACATCTTCACCAATAACATTATCAATATTATATCTTCTTAATAATTCTAATAATTCACAGTTATGTTCTCTTGGACATTTCCAACATTCAAATTTATGATTTCCAGCTAATAATTCAAGATTGCTCTTAACGGCTTTTTTTACTCTTGGAGTATTAGTATATACTTCCATACCCTCCGCTACTTTTACTGTACATGAGTTTTTTAAACTATTTATTCCCTTAACCTCAACAACACAAACACGACAACTTGCTGTTTCGCTTATATCTTTTAGAAAGCAAAGTCTTGGAATGTCTATTCCTACATGGTAGCAGGCTTGCATAATAGTGTAATCTTTTGGTACACTTGTTTTTATACCATCTATAATTAAAGATACATTTTCCATTTACTTACACCTACCTTGTTATAATTGCATTAACTGGACAAGCTACTTTACAAGCTCCACACTTAATACAAATATCATTATTTATAATATGTAAATCTTTAATTGAACCACTAATAGCACCAACTGGACAACTTCTTGAACACTTTGTGCAACCGATACAATTTTCTGTTATGTAATATTGGATTAATTCTTTACATGCACCAGCTCTACATTTTTTATCTACAACATGTTCGATATACTCTTCTTTAAAATTTTTAAGTGTTGATAGCACAGGATTTGGAGCAGTTTGACCCAATCCACATAATGCTGAATCTTTTATAGTATAAGAAAGTTCTTCTAATTTATCTAAATCCGATAACTCTCCTTTACCACTTGTAATTTTATCAAGAATTTCTAACATTCTTTTAGTTCCCTCACGACAAGGCGTACATTTGCCACATGATTCTTCTACTGTGAAATCAAGAAAAAATCTTGCAACATCAACCATACAATTATCTTCATCCATAACTATCATACCACCACTACCCATCATAG
>JBAYTC010000054.1:0-7316 GCA_041675825.1 Bacilli bacterium
ATACAATAAATATTGCTAACTTTGGTTTTGATGCTTATGTGGCATATAATATGGCTAAGTTTAAAAATCGTCCTTTTTCTGGAAAAGGTGCTTATAATCTAGCTGTTATTTATAGTTTGATTTCTAAGATGAAACACAAAGTCAAAATTACAATTGATGAAAAGGAAGTATTTAATGGAAATATGCTTCTTGCTGCTATAGCAAATGGTATTTGTTATGGTGGAGGTTATTATTGCAGCCCGAAAGCATTAGTTGATGATGGATTGCTTGATGTTTCAATTGTAAAGAGTTTACCAAGAGTAAAATTCATTAAAATGATTGGTAAATATAAAAAAGGAACATATCTTGAGGATGATAAAATCATGAAGTATGTTACTTATACTAGAACTAATAAGTTGTTAATTGAATGTGAAAAAGATTTAATATATTGCATGGATGGAGAAGTTGAAAGTGCTAAAGAAATTAAGATTGAATTAGCACCTAAAGCTCTTAAGTTTGTCGTGCCATTAAAATTATCTTGACAATTATAGTTAAATAGTTTAATATATTATGGTAATGACTTACATAGTTATAAATAAGTAGGAGGAGAATATTATGTTTGATAAAATTAAGGCTATTATTGCTAGTGAATTAGGTGTTGAAGAATCTAAAATCGTTATGGAAGCTAGACTTTCTGAAGATTTAGGTGCTGATTCATTAGATGCTGTAGAATTAATTATGGCTATTGAAGATGAATTCGGTATCGAAGTTAACGATGAAGCTGCACAAAAAATTCATCAAGTAAAAGATATTGTTGAATACGTAGAAAAAGTAGTTAAATAATAATATGTAAAATGTTCCTTTTAGGAGCATTTTTTATTTAAGGTTTAATAAATACTAAATGTATGATATAATACTATGTATTAAAAAGTGGGTTGATTTAATGAAAAATAGAATTCCTATATTACTAATATTAACATTATTTATATTTTTAGTTTCATGTAAAAAAGCAGTAAAACATGAACATATTTTTAACGAGTTTTATGAATGTATTAATTGTGATGAAATTATTAAGGGTTATGATTTTACAGGTAAAACTAGTTTAATAATAAATAAAGATGAATATTTATTTAAAATAGAGAATATTCAAAAGAACAAAGTAAGAAGAAGTAATTCAATTGTTAGTTATAATTATAAGCAACCACTTGAGGTTGATAATAATGGTTATGAAGTTGCAGTTAATAAGTATGGTATGGTTGTTGAAGTGGGAACTAATGTCAGCATGCCTATTGAAGGAACTGTCTTTTCAGCAACTGGGACATATATTAATAGTTTAAACAATATTAAAGTTAATGATTTTATTATCTACGATTTAAACACTTTATATGTTTATACAAATGATGAAATTAGCAAATATCATAGTACTATTAGTTATTTTTATGATGTATTTTTAAATATCAGAAAAAAAGGTAATCTTAGTGAATACCAAGAAGAACTTAAAATTCTTTTCAATAAATTAAAAAATTTTTATGATGAATATAATCGAGAGTTGGAAGATGAAATTCTATCAATCTTAGATATAATTAATATAGGTAGTGAAAATGTGATTGATTTATATGATCATACTCATAAATATTCATATATTGAAGATAAGATTAGTGAATTTAACTTTGATAAGAGTATTAGAAATAGTTTTTCTTTGTATAATTCATTTATATTTAAGCAAGATGAAGAAATAAGTATAATTAAGAATGATTATGAGATTAATAGCCAAGCTATATATTTATCGATTGATAAATATGGAATAGTTATAGAAAAAGGATTAACTGTTAGTCTTATAAATGATGGTTATATTATTAAAGGTATTAATAAAGCAAAGAAGTTTATTATTAATAATGTTAATACTGGTGATTTAGTTGAACTAGATAATATTAATGAAGAAGAAATTCTTAATATTTATAAAGATTTTGATATAAATTTAAAAAATAATTTAATTAATCTTAGAAACAATATTGTTAATGATGTTAATAATGAAATTGGTAAATTAATTCCTCACGATTATGAGTTTATATTATCAATTGTTTCTAGAATTGATGATATTATTAATTATCATGAATATGGAAGTAATACAAGTATTGATAGTGTTGATAGTTATTCTAAATATTATTATGATTTAGATATGGTTAATGATTATATTAATGTAATATATAGTCAACTGATAGATAATAACATTGATCAAACAAGAGGGATTTGGTATTATCCATTTTTAAGTTTTAATAATATATATTTATATGATGATACTTCTTTAGAAGGGGTACGAAATACCTTAAACACGATGAAGGATATGGGTATTAATAATATATTTTTATTACTTTTCACTGACTTATCAAGTGGTTATCTATTATATGATTCTTTATATTATGAAAAGTTACCGATTATAAATACACTAAGTTATGGTGAATATGGTAATGATTATGTTTTATGCTTTATTAGTGAGGCTCATAAGTTAGGAATGACGGTTACTGCTTATACCCAAACATTCTATGCTCACATGGAGGCAATGAAAGATAAAAAAGAAGAATTTCATATTCTTGATTACTACGGTTATGTTGTTGGGGATGGGATGTATGCTGTTCAGTATTATGATGTTTGTAATGATTTTTTACAAGACTTTTTAATTGATTATTATACTGAACTTGTGAATAAATATGATTTTGATGGAATAGAATATGATTTTATTCGTTATCCTGAATCTAATTTGAGTGATTATTTAGTTAATGATATTATTGATGAGGATGTTTATATTCATGATAATGGATATACCGATTATTCAATGAATAAATTTATGGATATGTATAATCTTGAAGGTGATTTAAAAGAAATGATAAGAAACTCTAAGGAAGTTAGAGTTGCATGGTTGACTTATAAATATGATGAGTTAAATAATTTTGTCAAGAGATTATCAGAAACAATTAGAGTAGTTAATCCTGAAATCAAAATTAGTGCGGCGGTATTCCCTCATAACTCAAGCGCAATTGATATCTATATGCAAGATTATCTAAATTGGATTAATGAAGGTTATATTGATGCAATTGAACCAATGAATTATACTGATAATTATAATAACTATGTTAATACTACTAAATACTTATATGGACATAATGTTGATGTTGATATTAGGGTTGGAATTGCATCAAAACTATATTCGGAAAACTTACTTAATGATTTAAAACAAGTTAGAGCAATGGATACGTATGGTGATTATGTTTTGTTTTCGGCTCATTATTATTACCGAGATAATACATTTGTTAGATTAATGAGGATGAATCATCATTATCCATATCTAAGTTCAAGAAGCACAGAAGATGAGGTATTAAGTGCAAAATGTATTGATACAGTCGATATGATTAATAATTATTTTAATAAGGCAACTAATTATGATTTTAGTGATTTATTAAATAGTTTAGAAGAAGAGAATTTAAATAAAATTATTATAGATATTGAGGATTTTGATGATATTTTAGTTAAAGATTATTTACTTAAGAGATTTAATTAGAAATAGTTTTTTAACTTGTTTAAATGTGTTTTTTTTGCTATAATGAGTCTATAAAACGAGGTTAATATGTATAAATTATTAGTTAAACTTTTTATTAAAAATAAGGATGATGTTCATAACATCAGGGTTAGAACTGCTTATGGATCATTATGCGGAGTTGTGGGAATAATTAGTAATATTTTCATAGCTTTAATGAAGATTATAACTGGTTTTATTACTGGAAGTATTGCAATTAGTGCTGATGGAGTTAATAGTTTAACTGATGGAGCGAGCAGCATTGTTACCTTAATTGCTTTTAGACTTTCAAGTAGTCCACCAGACAGTAAACATCCATTTGGTCACGAAAGAATTGAATATATATCTGGTTTAATTGTATCATTTGTTATTTTAATCATCGGTATATTTTTAGCTCAGTCATCAATTCAAAAGATTATTAGCCCGGTTTCAATTAATTTAGATTTATTTTATGTTTTAGTTGGTGTCTTAGTTATTTCGATTTTAATTAAGGTGTGGCAATCTAGATTTTACTTTCTTGCAAGCAAGAAAATAAATTCTTCATCACTAAAGGCTTCATCATTTGATAGTTTAACTGACGTTATATCTACTACAACTGTTTTAGTTAGTATGATCATAATTAAGTTTACGGGTATTAATTTAGATGGTTATTTAGGTTTAGTTGTTTCTTTGTTTATAATTTATAGTGGAATTAAGCTCGTTAAAGAGACAATATCTCCATTACTTGGGGAAGCTCCAGAAGAAGGTTTAATTGATACTATTAAAAACAAACTTAATAATATTCCAGAATCACTTGGATATCATGATTTGGTTATTCATACTTATGGAACGAGAGTATTTGCTACAGCTCATTTAGAGATGGATGCTAGTGAAGATATTTTTATGACTCATGAAATCATTGATCGTGTAGAAAGAGAGTTTTATTTAGAATATAATATAAATATGGTTATTCACATGGATCCGGTTGATTTAAATGATGAAACTTATCAAAAGATGATTAGGGATGTTGAAGAAATAATAAAATCAATTGATGAAGTTGTTGGTTTTCATGATTTAAGATTTGATTGCCATGGGAATAGAAACAGTGTATTATTTGATGTTGTTGTCCCGGATGGTTTTAAAATGAAGGATAAAGATTTAAAGAAAAAAATTAATGAAAAGTTAAAGAAGATCTATCCAGATTACGATGTAATTATAATGATTGATCATTATTATATTTAGACTTAAAAATTAATTATTTTTAAGTCTTTTGTTTTCAAAAAGAATTAGTTTCTATTTATTAATTTTTTAAAAAATGATATAATAATATAAACGAGGTATTATATGAATTATTGGAAAGATATAATTAATTTAGATTCAAAACTAAAGAAAGAACTTCTTAGTTTAAGTGAAGAAGAACTAAAGGAAGCTTTTTATCAAGATTTAGAGTTTGGTACTGGTGGGTTAAGAGGTATTGTTGGTGTTGGAACTAATCGCCTTAACATTTATACTTTAAAAAAGACTAATATTGCTTATAGTAAATATTTATTATCTAATTTTGATAATCCTAGTGCAGTTATTGCTTATGATTCAAGAAATATGAGTTTGGAGTTTGCAATTGCTTCAGCCACTACTTTAGCAAATTTTGGTATCAAGGTTTACTTGTTTAATAAAATTACGCCAACTCCAGTTTTGTCTTTTGCTATAAGACATTTAAAAGCAAGTGGTGGAATAATAATTACAGCATCGCATAATCCTCCAGAATATAATGGCTATAAAGTTTATGATGAAGAGGGATGTCAATTAGTCCCAAGTAAGGTTGATCATTTACTAGAGTTTATGAAAGAAGAAGTTGATGTATTTAATTATGATATTGGTAATTATCAAGAATTAATTAAAGAAAATATGATTGTATTCTTAGATGAAGAAGTAGATGATGAATATGTTAAAAGAGTTTTGGATATAAGTGTAAATAAAGATTTAAAGAAAGATATTAAAATTGTTTATACTCCGCTTCATGGAACTGGTAAATATTTAGGAGAAAGATTGTTGAAAGAATTAGGATATGATTACTTTTGTGTGCCAGAACAAATGATTCCTGATCCTTTGTTTTCTACTGTAAAAAGTCCAAACCCGGAGAGCAATTTAGCATTTGAGTATGCTGTTAAATATGGTCAAGAGTTCAAAAGTGATTTATTAATTGCAACTGATCCAGATGCTGATCGACTAGGGATAGCAATTAGAGTTAATGATTCATATCATTTTCTTACTGGAAATGAAGTGGGAGCAATTTTGATTTATTACTTATGCAATTATCGCCCATTAGAAAATGGAGTTTTATTTAATACGATAGTAACCAGTGATATTGGTAGTAAAATTGCGAAAAGTTTCAATCTGGATGTTGTTTCAACATTAACGGGTTTTAAGTTTATTGGTGAGGCAGCTAAGAAATTAGAAGCAACAAATAAGAAGTTTTTCTTTGGATATGAAGAAAGCTATGGTTACGTCATTAGCGATTTTGTTCGTGATAAAGACGCTTTACAAGCCTTAACTTTAATTAGTGAAGTCGTGCAATTCTATAAAAACAAGAACATGAATTTATTAGATGTTTTAGAAGAAATATATAATAAATTTGGTTACTGCAGTGATGATTTAGTTAATATTGTTTTACCCGGATTAAGTGGTAACTTGGTAATTAAAGAAATTATGAATTATTTTAGAGATAATGATTTAGACTTTACTGAAGTAAACGTAAAAGAAGATTATTTGTTGCAACAAAGAATATTTAATGGACAAACAGAAAAAATTGACTTACCGAAATCAAATGTAATTAAGTTTATATTAAAGGATGGATCTTGGTTTGTGTTAAGGCCGAGTGGAACTGAACCTAAATTAAAAATTTATTTATGTAGTTATGGTAAATCAAGAATTGATGCAAATAAAAATACAGAGTATATCAAGAAGAATCTTCTTGATGTAATAGAAAGGTTAAAGAAATGATTAGAGATTTTTTTATTAAGAATCGAAATAAGTATTTTGATCAAGTAGAGACAGATTCTGTTTCGGTTTTATTTTCAGGTAATGTATATCAAAAGAGTGCTGATAGTGATTATCCTTTTGAAGTTAATAAGAATTTTTATTATTTAACGGGAATTAATCAAGCAAATAGTAAACTAATAATGGTTAAGGGAAAAGAAAAAACTTTTACTTATTTGTTTATTGATGAATATGATGAACTTCAAGCTAAATGGGTTGGTAAGACCTTAACAAGTAATGAAGCAACTGACATTAGTGGTATTGATGAGGTTTTATTCAATAAGGATTTTAATAAAACTTTTAGTAGTTTTATCAATCCTCATAGAAGAAGTGTAGTGATTGCTGATAAAATCTATTTAGATCTTGAAAGAAGAGTTGGCGTTGATTCTATTGGTCAAGGTTTAGCATTTAGTAAGGATATTAAAAAACAATATCCGGAAATAAGTTTGTTAAATAACTATCATATAATTGTATCTTTAAGAATGATAAAAGAAGATGATGAAATAAGAGTTATTAAAAAAAGTATTGAAACAACTAAGAATGCATTAAAAAAAGTAATGGAAAATTTAGAACCAGACTTATTTGAAAATCAAATTGAAGCAATATTTGATATGGCAATTAAATGGGAAAATAAGACTCATGCTTTTGATACTATTTGCGCAAGTGGGAAAAATGCAACTATTCTTCATTATGTAGATAACAATCAGAGAATGATTAATGGAGATTTAGTCTTGTTTGATTTAGGTGCAAG
>JBAYTC010000055.1:0-7273 GCA_041675825.1 Bacilli bacterium
AAACAGTTAAAATAGAATGTGGAAACTGCCACCAAATGGTTAGTGATGAATTCAATTTTTGTAATCATTGTGGTAGTAAAATGAGTGAAAATCAATCTAAACTTAGTGATGGCAATGAAAATATTAGTAATAAGGTTGCTACTAATAATGGTTACCAAAATTTTATTTATAATAAAACTTCTAATGAAAACAGCTTCGTAATCAATAAAGAACTTATTGGTATTTTTAGTAAGGGAATAGTTGGAATAGTTCTTTCAATTATTATGGCTTTTATTTTGTTTGCACCGATTTCATACATAAACTTAAGTTATTTAACAGAAATTAAATTGGATGCAAACTTTTCTGACTATATATCTTCTTTTATTAAGGGGATCGGTACATTTACTACAGACGACCTATCAAATATGGTAACTTCACAATATGATTTAAACCATACACTTTTGATTATATTGTCTGATTTTGATAATGAAATGCTATTTGAAAGAATTATATTTTACACCAATTTCTTTTTGATATTATCTTTATTTATAATTCCTTTAGTTAATATAGGATTAGTCGGATATAAACTATACAACAAAGAAAGATGTAAAGTTTCAATAAAGTTACACCTAACAACCCTTATAATAGTTTTAGTAGTATTCTTATTAATGCCACTTAATGGTTTTAAGATAGGTGGGGGTTTAATAGTTTATTTAATTATAAATATACTACTTGTCTTATATGATTATATAGACAAAATGATATTTTTAAATTCAACTTTAAAAAGAAATATTGCTACGATACAGTCATTAGTCTATAGTGTTTTAATTATAACTATGTTTTTGTTAGCTCTATCACCTGTATCTAAAACTTCAACATCAGATTACTTTAGTCCAGAGTTAACTAATTCACAGGCAGATTCTTATGGTGTATTTTTTCAACTTATCACTTATTATGATGATGATGGTATTCCTGAAGAGGAAATAACATTGCACTCTAGTATTTTAGGACCAATGCTAGTATCAGATCATATTAAAGCCAATTCGCCTTGGCTTATGTACTACAGTCTTTTAATACCTAGTTTAACTTTACTAATTGGATTTTTACTACTAAGAATTTTGTTTATTGAACAAAATGGATTATATAAATCTAGATTTAAAAAAACTGGTGGTTTGATTATCTTTGCTATTATAATTGCGATAATTAGATCAGTAATCATTTTGGTCTTTGATAAATACTTGAATGCATATATTAATGATTCTGATATTTATATGTATAATAAAATAAAATTTAGCGCATCAGCATTTAATATTGTAATAATATTTTTGTTAATTTTTGTTTTCATATATTATTTGAATTACCGTAAGAGTTTAAAGAAAAATAACTATCTTTAAGAATATCAATATTGATATTCTTTTTTTTGATATTTATGGTAAAATATCATTAGGTGATTAAAATGATAATTAATATTGAGAAAGTATCTTTAAGGTATTTAACAGATAATGTGATTGATGAGGTAAGTCTTCAAATTGAAGAAAAAGATAAAATTGGTTTAGTTGGGTCTAATGGAGCTGGGAAGAGTTCACTTTTAAAAATAATCAAAGGAATAGTTTCTCCTGATACTGGAAATATAGTATATAAAAAGGATATTAATATTGGCTATCTTCCTCAAGACATTTTAGAATACTATGACTACACTATTGGGGAATATATAACTAAAGACTTGGAAAACAAGTCTTTAGATGATTATAGGATATCTTCAATTCTTACAAAATTTGGAATAACAAATTATGAAACTAAAATCAAACATCTAAGTGGTGGCGAAAAAAAAAGAGTAATGTTAGCGCAAGTATTACTTACTCCTTCAGATATTCTTTTACTGGATGAACCAACCAACCATTTGGATATTGATATGATTTATTATTTGGAAAAGTTTTTAATGAAGTTCAATAAAGCTTTTATATTAATTACTCATGATCGTTATTTTTTAGAACGTGTTGTAAATAAGATTATTGAGATTGATAATGGCAAATTATTTACCTATGGAAAAAATTATGATGATTATGTTCAGTTAAAGTTACAAAAAGAAGAAATGGAAGCAGCAAGTTTTAAAAAACTACAAGTATTTCTTAGAAAAGAATTAGAGTGGATAATGCGCGGTCCCCAAGGAAGAGGAACCAAGAGTAAGAATCGGATTGAAAATTTTCACGAGCTTTCAAATATTAAAGCTAAAGAAAAAAGTTCTTTAGAACTTGTTTATAATACATCTAGATTAGGTAAAAAAATCGTTGAAATAAGTAGAGTTAGTAAAAACATTAATAATAATCAATTGATTCAAGATTTTTCATATATAATTAATGATGATGATAGAATTGGGATTGTTGGTCCTAATGGTACAGGTAAAACCACACTTCTTAATATAATAAGTGGAATATCTAAAGTTGATAAGGGAAAAGTAGATATTGGAGAAACTGTTAACTTTGGATATTTTAAACAAGAAAGTGTAATTAAAGATGATAAGATAAGAGTTATTGATTTTATTAGTGAAAATGTTATTGTTGTTAATGATAGTAATATTTCTCCAACAAAACTTTTAGATAAATTTTTATTTACAAAAGAACAGCAATATACTTACATAAATAAGTTAAGTGGTGGAGAAAGAAGAAGACTGCTATTATTGAAAGTTTTAATTGATAATCCCAATGTATTATTACTAGATGAGGCTACAAATGATTTTGATATTGATACAATTATGGTATTAGAGAACTTTATAAATGAATTTAAAGGTCCGGTAATCATGGTGAGTCATGATCGTTACTTCTTAGATCATCTCTGCAACAAGATTTTTTATATAAATAAAAATGGTGTCATTGATATTTATAATGGTAATTATAGCGATAATGAAGATGATTTACTTTCCCAAGAACCTACTAATAATAAAAAGGATAATTATAGAGTTAAGGAAAAAGCTATTAAACTTACATTTAATGAGAGAAAAGAATTGGATGAAATTGAAAACATTATAAATGAATTAGAAAACAAAGTGACATTGTTAGAAAAAGAGATATTAGATAATTATGCAGATTATAAAGTAATTGAACCTTTGATTAAGGAAAAGGAAGAGCTTAATACTATATTAGATAATAAATTAATGCGCTGGGAATATCTTTTAACCAAAGAAGAAACTAGTAAGTAAAATGGGATACCGTAGTGGTATCCCAATATTATTTTTCACTTACTATTTTAACAATATTTTTAATTATTTCTGTTGATTTATCCATTCCTTGAATTGTAATTGCCTCATATCTTCCATGAAAGTTAAAACCACCAGTCCCTATATTTGGACAAATTAAACCTTTATAAGTTAATACGGCACCATCTGTTCCACCTCTTATAGGTTCAATCACAACATTTACATCTGCCATTTTTGTTGCTTCTATTGCGATATCAACAATATACATATGATTTTTTACATGTTCATACATATTGAAGTAGCTATCTTTTATATTAGTATGAACAATTTTATCCTTGTATTTATTATTTAAGAAATCTGCAATTTCAGTGAAAGATTTCTTTTGCTCGTTAAAGAGACTAATATCATGGTTTCTAATAATGTAATGCATTGTAGTTTTTTCTACATTTCCATTCATCTCGTTTAAATGGTTAAATCCTTCGTAATTTTCAGTAAACGCAGGATTTAAAAATGTTGGAAGCATTGATTGAAATTCTTGGGCAATTAATATAGAATTAATCATCTTGTTTTTAGCTGAACCTGGGTGAATATTTTTTCCATGGATTATAACCTCACAACTTGCTGCATTAAAGTTTTCATAATTAATATAACCTTCAGGTCCACCATCTACAGTGTAAGCAAAATCAGCGTTAAATCCTTCTACATCGAAAAACAAAGCTCCTTCACCAATTTCTTCATCGGGGGTAAAAGCAATTTTAATATCTCCATGGATGAAATTTTTATCTTTTATAATTTCTTCAGCTGCAGTTAATATTTCAGCAATTCCGGCTTTATTATCTGCACCAAGAAGTGTTGTTCCATCAGTTACAATTAAATCTCTTCCCTTAAATAATGGAAGAAATGAAAACTCATCTGTTTTCATGATTATATTTTCCTCTTGATTTAAAACGATATTTTTACCATCGTAGTTTCTTACTATTTGTGGTTTAATATTCTTACCACTCATATCACATGATGTATCCATATGAGCAATAAACCCAACTGTAGGGATATCTTTATCAGTGTTTTTTGGGATTTCTCCATAGATGTATCCGTAATCATTAGTTTTGATGTTTTTAATCCCAATTAATCTCATTTCTTCAATCAACATTTTTCCAAACTCCAATTGAGAAGTTGTTGATGGATGAGTTTGAGTTTTTGGGTCTGAAGATGTATCTATTTTAACATATTGTAATAATCTTTCATAAGCTCGCATAATTAATCCTCCTATTTATATATAGTATATCACAAATTTAGTAATCCGAGTGAAATTATTTACTTTTGGTCTAGACTTTATCAAATTGCTATGTTATAATGTTTAAAAGAGATAAACTTAAAATTCGTAATTGGACTTAAGTTTTTTTAATCTAAGTTTTGAGGTATATAATATGCAAATGATCCAAATTATGGATAACTTTAATATTAAAGGTTCTATTATCCATGCTCAAGAATATGGCAATGGCCATATTAATAAGACTTATTTGGTTAGGACTACCGAGAATGAAAGATTTATTCTACAACAAATTAATACTTCAATATTTAAAAAGCCTAAAGAGGTAATGGAAAATATTGAACTTGTTACCATGCATATACGCAAGAAGTGTGTTAAAAATGGGCATAAAGACTGTTCAAGACTAGCTCTTGAAATTGTTAGTACCAAAGATAAAAAAAATTATATTAAATCAAGAGATTCATATTGGAGATTATATCGCTTTATTGAAGGTGCTAAAACCTATGAAACTATTGAAAACCCTAATCATTTTTATGAAGCAGGAAAGGCAGTTGGACTATTTCAAAAGCAATTAGCTGATTTCCCAATTAAGAAACTAAACATTACTATTCCAGATTTTCATGATACACCAAAGCGTTATGATAAATTTGTTGATATTGCCAATAAGGATGAGTTTAATCGTGGTTTAGATATATTCAATGAAATCAAGTTTATATTTGACCGCAAAAAAGACATGGCCTTAATCATGGATGGGATAAAAGCCAGAAAAATTCCAATTAGAGTTACCCATAATGATACAAAGCTAAATAACATAATGTTTGATGAAAAAACAGATGAAGCAATTTGCATTATTGATTTAGATACTGTAATGCCTGGAAGTGTATTATTTGATTTTGGAGATGCCATTAGAATTGGAGCATCTACTGCTGAAGAAGATGAAAAAGATTTGTCTAAGGTAAAACTGGACTTAAATTTATTTAGAAAGTTTACAGAAGGATTTTTGGAAATCTTAAAAAATGATCTAAAAAAAGAAGAAATTAATCTCCTTGTTGATTCAGCTAAAATAATCACTTTAGAGTGTGGAATGAGATTTTTAACTGATTACCTAGCAGGAGACAAGTATTTTAAAATTAATTATGAAGAACACAATTTAGATAGAGCGAGAACTCAAATTAAACTAGTACAAGAAATAGAAGAAAAATATTCACAAATGCAAGAAATTGTGCATAGTATTATAAATAAAAAGTAAAAACAACACCCTTTCAATAATATATAATTGGAGGGGTGTTTTTGTATGCAGAGACATCAAAATAAAGCCCTTAAATTAATTTAATTAAAGCTATTATTTAAGGAGAGAAAAAAATGAAAAAAGCATTAATTTTACTTACAAGTATTTTAATTTTAATGGCATTTACAAAAAACACATATGCAAATGTCACTTCAACAAATCTAATTGATCCAAATTCAAATCAATTAGAGTTTTATCAAAACCCAACAGGGAGTGGTTCAATAGTTAATATTACTGGATCAGGTTTAATTGAAGTAGATGATACTATCGAGTACTTTATTATTCCAACTTATGTTAATAAAAAAATAGTAACTGATTTTAATTGGCGCCAATTACCATTTTTTAATGATGAATTAATAAATGAGTTAGTATTATATGATATGGGAGGAGAAGCTATCGAAGTCATTCGATTAAATAAAAAAATATATGCTGATGGTATTCATGTTGGTTATGCATTTGAGGCTCCTTCGGGAGTCGGTAAAGTAAAAATCAAGGAGTTTAATTTATCCTCAACTATTATGACAACAACTGATTTGATTAATTTTTATCATGAATTTGCACCAACAATTGATACATCACTAATGTTTATAAATGCAGAGGACATAAAACATCTTCCGGTTGAATCAAATTACGTCTATTCATATAATAGTAATTCATATGATGTGAGTAATATTAATTTTGGTAATAATTTATCAATATTTGAGTATGGCAAGAATTACAAAGATGTAGTTAGTCCAATTATTCAAGTAGATAAATATACATATCTCACATCTGTTGATAATCCAGTGACCGTAGAAGAATTGATGAATGAAATAAATTTAACAGCTTATGATGATATTGATGGCGACTTAAGTGATTCCATTAATTATAGTTACACTGAATATGACCAGTTTGTTTTATCCCAAAATGATGTAAAAAGTAGAGTATTAGGTGAATATGAAATAACCTTTAGTGTTAATGATTTAAGTGGGAACTCTGCAAGTTGTTCTATTTTTATCATTGTAGCAGATAATATAAAGCCTGAGGTTGATTATGGAGAATCAATTATTACTTATACTAGAGAAGTCTTTAGTGATGATATTCAAATGAATGATATTTTAGATAATCTTCATGTAACTGACAATTATTCTACTGTTTCAAAGGAAATAATTGAGAATGAGTATTTAGGAAATGAGAATAAGTTAGGCGAATTTATAATAAAAATAAAATGTAGTGATGAAAATGATAATTATACTACAGTAGTAGTAACAATTATAAATCATGACTACACTGCTCCAATTATAAATATTAATGAGAATGAAATAAATATAAGTTACACAACTCCAGAAACAATTGAGTTTTTACTAAATAATTTAGATATAAATATAATTGATAATTACGATGCAAATTTGAATTATACTATTAGTATTAATGAATATTTAGATAACGAAACAATAGTTGGTCAATATCTTGTAAAAATTGAGGCTACTGACAGTAGTGGTAATACTGGATATAAGAATATTTACATTAATGTTATTGATGATGTTGATCCAGTTTTCTATTT
>JBAYTC010000056.1:0-7190 GCA_041675825.1 Bacilli bacterium
ACAGTTCCTTCTGGTGCATTTTTCATTTCTTCTTCAGTAGCTAAGAATGGACGGATAACAGCATGTGGACAAACAAATGCACATTGGTTACATTGAATACAGTTTTCGCTATTCCACTCAGGAATGAATGGAGAGATTGCTCTTTTTTCAAATGCAGCTGTACCATTAGCCATAGTTCCATCTTCATATCCATTAAATGCAGATACAGGTAAATCATATCCCTTTAATGCATTAACAGGGTTTGCAATTTTTTCAACAAACTCTGGAAGCTTATCCATTTTCTTATTATGTTCAACTGGTAAATCTAACCACTTAGGATCTACCTTAATTTCAACTAAACCTTCAGCGCCTCTATCAATTGCTTTATAGTTCATTTCAACAACATCTTGACCTTTTTTGCCATAAGATTTTAATGCATATTTCTTCATTAAATCTTGTGCTTTTTCATAAGGCATAATTTGTTCATTTAACTTAAAGAATGAAGATTGCATAATAGTGTTTGTTCTATTACCTAATCCAATTTCAGCAGCTAATGAAATTGCATCAATAACATAGAATTTAGCATTCTTTTTAGCTAATGCAACTTTTACACTATTAGGTATAAATTCTAATAATTCATCTATTGGTCTATTTGAGTTAAGCAAGAATGTACCATTTTGCTTTAATTCAGATATCATATCATATTTTTCTAAATATGTATCTAAAGAACAAGAAATAAATCCAGCTTCAGTAACTAAATATGTCGATTTAATTGGTTGTTTAGCAAAACGTAAATGAGAACGAGTTACTCCACCAGACTTCTTAGAGTCATAAGCAAAATAAGCTTGCGCGAAGAAATCTGTATTATCACCAATTAATTTAATTGTGTTCTTATTAGCTCCAACTGTACCATCACTACCTAGTCCATAGAAGATTAATTGGCTTACACCATCTCCTGCTGTATCAACTTTTCTAGTAACTGGTAAACTTAAATGAGTCACATCATCATTAATACCAATAGTAAATGAGTTAAGAGCTTTTTCACCTTTTTCAAGATTTTCATAAACTGCAAAAATTTGTCCTGGAGTAGTATCTTTACTTGATAAACCATAACGTCCACCAACAATAATCGGAGCATTTTCTTTTCCGTAGTAAGCAGATTTAATGTCTAAGTATAGAGGTTCTCCAATTGAACCTTGCTCTTTTGTTCTATCTAATACAGAAATTCTCTTAACAGTTGTCGGCATTACTTTAAACAAATGTTCAACAGAGAATGGTCTATACAAGTGAACAGTAATAGCACCAACTTTTTTGCCTTCTTTCATTAAATGATCAACAACTTCTTTAATTGTTTCATTTACTGAACCCATAGCAATAATTACATCAGTAGCATCTTCTGCACCATAATAAGTAAATGGAGCATATTTTCTACCAGTTACTTTAGAAATTTCATTCATGTATTCTTCTACAATACCTGGAACTTCTAAATAATATTTATTTTGAGCCTCACGTGCTTGGAAATAAACGTCATCATTTTGAGCAGATCCTCTTGTAACTGGACGCTCAGGATTTAATGCACGTTTTCTAAACTTAGCAACAGCTTCTTTATCTAATAATCTATCAAAAACTTCATAATCCATAACTTCAACAGTATTAATTTCATGACTTGTTCTAAATCCGTCAAAGAAATGTAAGAATGGAATACTTGATTTAATTGCTGCTAAATGAGCAACACCAGCTAAATCCATAACTTCTTGAACACTTGATGATGCAAGCATCGCAAACCCTGTTTGACGTGCAGCCATAACATCTTGGTGATCTCCAAAAATAGATAAAGCTTGAACAGCAATAGATCTTGCTGAAACGTGAATAACAGCCGGCAATAATTCTCCTGCTATTTTATACATATTAGGAATCTTTAGTAGTAATCCTTGACTTGCAGTAAATGTTGTAGTTAATGCTCCTGCTTGTAAAGATCCATGAACTGTACCTGCAGCTCCACCCTCAGATTGCATTTCTACTAATTTTACTGGCGCACCAAAAAGATTTTTCTTCCCTTTACTTGCCCACTCATCACAATACTCAGCCATTGTTGAAGAAGGAGTAATCGGATATATACCAGCTACTTCTGTAAACGCGTACGCACAATGAGCAGCAGCTTGATTACCATCCATTGATTGCAAAACTTTTTTAGACATTATTATATACCTCCATAATTATATGTTCTATACTTCCCAATACATATTATATCACATAAAATTCAAAATTAAAAGCCTATTTTTATTTTTATGATGTGCTTTTGTTGACAAAACAAAAAGTCCGAATTTCGGACTATTTTTATTCGATTATTATAGTTTCAATAAGTTTACTTTCCGCATTAACTGTAATTGTACCGATGCCTTTATCACCTGTTGTTTTTATCCAAAAAGCAATCTCTCCGGCAATTAAATTGAGTTTAGATGGACCTATTATTTCTATTGGTCCATTTACTTCAATATCAACTCTATCAAAACTATATAGCATTACCTCATTATTTTGATTGACTTTTCTCACGATTATTTTTGTAACATCGTATGTTATATCAGGACTTAACACTTTTTTCTTAATGTCTAATAAATAGTAGTAATTATTATTATTTTCTCTTGTAATAGTTTTTACTTTTTCACCATTTTTATATCCTTCAAATCTAAATACAAGATTTTTCATTCGCCAACCACCAAGATATTTATGATATAAGTTAACGGCCTCAGAATAATTTAAATGATACTTATTTAATAATAACCAAATATCTAATTTGTTTATAAATGAGATGACTCCCTTATTTCTTGCTATCTTATATAATAATTTTTTAACTCTTCTAGAATCAATCTTTTTAATGTTATCATGTTTTTCAAGTAATTGTCCGATAAAATCATCAATAATGATCGGAGGATGTTTTAAATTCCTAAATTTTTTCCTACTTGGGTAGAATGTTTTAACGTATTCATTATTTCTATATAATTTAATAAAGTCACAGTTTGTGAAGGCGTAAACTCGATCTACAAATCCACCTGCATAATCACCATTATTCATTGAAGAAGACAGTTCCATAACAATATCATTATCTTTTTGTGAAGAGTAAACATAACTTGCCAGTTTAGGTAATCTAAATATATCCAAAACCCCATTATATGATATTTGATCTCCAGCCCCAAATTCTTGATGTGTATTATAATCAGTAAAAGACCATCCTATACAACCCGCAATTTTATTATTTCTATCCATAACAGAATTTATTATATTTAAATGTCTGTATGCTTGTTTGAACCTGTGGCCTTCATCATCAAATCTTTTTGTTGGAATAGTTTTTCCTCCAAATTCACTAATTAAATATGGATGTTTATTCTTAGTAACTTTGTTTTTTCTTAGGATTGGAGTCCTATGTTTATAACTATAGTCATTATATGAGAAAACATCTTCAATTAATCTACTTTTAATAATGCTTCTAGCGCCTGTTGTAGATCTAGTATCATCAAGATTTTTAGCAATTGTATTTGTATTTGTATAGAATATTTTATTATCACCAGAACCTGAAATTCTTGTTCCCCACAATACTATTGAAGGGTGATTTCTATGATCAACAATCATGTTTCGTATATTACTATATGTTAACTCCTTATATTCATCATTTCCAATATAACCCCAACCAGGAATTTCTTCATATACTAAAAGACCAATCTCATCGCAGCGATTTAAAAAATGCTTTGATTGCGGGTAGTGAGCTGTCCTAACAATATTAACTCCTAAATCAAATTTCAAAATATCAGCATCATCATACTGAGCAGACTTAGGCATAGCAAAACCAACATAGGGATAACTTTGATGTCTATTTAGTCCAATTAACTTAATCTTCTCGTCATTTAAATAAAAACAATCACTCTTAAAAACAGCAGATCTAATGCCAAAATGACCAGTAATTTCATCTCTTATTTCATCTTCATCATATAATTTTATGCTGAAATTATATAAATAGGGATTATCTAAAGACCACAATACTTTTTTGTTTCCTAAATCAACATTAATATCCATTATTTTACTAGTGACTTTTACTTCTAATGAGGTTATTTTCTCTTCTTTATCATAAATGGTGATATCTAATAACCCAAAATCAACACTTAATTCAATCCCTACGGTTACTAAAGAGGATTTAGTTGGATTATATGATCTAATAAAATGATTAACGATATTAGAATTATCAAGTATTTCTAATTGAACTTCGCGATAAATCCCAGAATAGGTTAAAAAATCAATTGAACTACCAAATGGTGGAACCATAACATTTTCATGGCTATCAACGTATACGGTTAACATATTAGAACTATCGTATTCAATAAAATCAGTTATATCAACTTTAAAAGAATTAAATGAACCCTTGTTAGTCTTAACAAATTCATCATTTATGAATATATGGGCAATATTACTTACACCTTCAAAATTTAAATAAATCTTTTTTCCCTTGTAATCATTTTTTATATAAATTTCTTTTTTATATGTGCAGTCAATATTTAAATCACTTTCATTAAAATAATGAAGAGATAAATCAACTGCATTATGGGGAAGATCAACTTTCACAAATCCATCTAAATTTCTAAAGTCTTTTATATGGCTATCATTATATTCCTTATTAAATAACCAATTATAATTTAAATCAATTGTTTTTCTCATTTATTAATACCTCTTACTAATTATATTATAACACAAATATCTATTTTAATGAAAGAAATATAGTAAAAAACGCCAAAATTTGGCGTTTCTTTATTGGTTCTTTATTTTTTGATATATTTCGTTTTTATGGACATTACGATCCTTAGAGACCTGCTTTATCGCTTCATTATCAGACATATCAATTTTCTTATAATATTCATAATGTTCTATAATAGATAGTTCATTAAGGTTAGCAAGATCAATGGAACTAGTTGCCCCTTCTACTATTAAAACAATCTCTCCCTTAAGCAAATCAACTTCTTTTAATACCTCAGATATATTGCCTCTAATATACTCTTCATATTTTTTCGTTAACTCTCGCGCAATTACAATATAACGATCTCCAAACACATCAAGAATATCTTTTAAAGTAAATATAATCCTATGTGGAGCTTCATAAAAAATAAGTGTTTCTTTATGAAATCTATAGTTAGATAGTTCTTTTACTCTTTGAGAAGATTTACTTGGTAAAAAACCAATAAAAACAAACTTATTACTAGTAATCCCTGATGCAACTAGTGCTGTTAAGGCTGCGTTGGCTCCAGGAATACTAACAACATTAAATCCCTTTTCAATGGCTTTTTTAGAAACAAGATATCCAGGGTCACTGATACTTGGCATACCTGCATCACTCACTAAAGCTATTTTTAAACCCATACTCAACTCATTAATAATCTCATCAGATTGGCTATCTTCATTAAAAATATGATAACTAGATAATTTGGTAGATATATTAAAGTGACTAAGTAATTTCTTAGTCACTCTTGTGTCTTCACAATATATCTTATCAACGAAATTAAGAATCTCTATAGCTCTATAAGTCATATCCAAAAAGTTCCCAATTGGTGTTGATACTAGATATAAAGTTGCTACATCGTTAATAAAAGATTTTTGTCTAATCATTCAGAAATTATCCTTTTTGCTCTTTCACGAAGATCTCTTTCTGAATAAACAATTTTCATTAATTCAGCTTTCTTTTTGTCGGTAAGAGCAAATGCTGATTGTATTTCTTCAATTAAAAAGTGTTCCTCTACGCTATACCACTCATCATATAAAGATGCACTTACAAGATTCATAAATACAAGATTTTTTGTGGATTTTGTTTTAGCTGCAAAATACTCAATCAATTTCGTAATTGGTTGATTACTCTTACGATATCTTAAAACATCTTCACCCATTTCATATTTCAATCTATTTATAACTTGTAATTCAGTTTCGTTTGCTTCACCATCTACAGATACCAATTTTGTTAGTAAATCAATGAAGTAAAACTTTTCTTCTTTAGATAATAAACTCAAAAACATATTCTTTACCTCCATACAAATATATTATAACATAATATTTAATTTTTAGAAAAATTAAATATTTTTTTTATTTCTTCAGTATATTCTCCATATTCATCATACGTATATAATGGCTTTAAAACTTTAATTCCTGATTGTCTATTTTTCTTTGCTTCAACAAGAACAGTTAGAGCATTATCTGATGTGACCTTAGAATATACAAATTGAATTCTTTTACATGCAAAATTACTATTTTTTAATAACATTAGTATATCATCGATTCTTTCTGCTCTATGAACTAAATAAAGACTACCACCATCTACCAAAAGCTTTTTTGCTTCTGTAATTATATCTTCTAGTTTTACCTTTACTTCATGTCTAGCAATTGTAAGGTATTCATTCTTATTCAAATTACTTTGCGGATTAAGCTTAAAGTAAGGTGGGTTTGAAGTTACAATATTAAAACAATTAGCAAATCCTTTTTTATAAATATTTATAAGATCATCGTGAAGTATTGTAATCTGTTTCTCAAAATTATTAAGTTCAACACTCCGTTTAGCCATATCAAAAATTTCATTTTGAATCTCGACTCCATATATTTTTGCATTTGTTTTCATTGTAAGAAATAGTGGTATTGGCCCATTCCCACAGCCCAAATCCATAATCATAGTATCTTTTTCAGATACTATTACAAAATTAGCAAGTAATATTGAGTCAAGTGAGAAACTAAACATATCATCATTTTGGATTATTTTAATTTTTTTATAACCCAACAACTCATGAACTACTTCCATTTACTTCCACTTCAACATTTTTATTTTTCTTAACTCTTTTTACATCAGAATTATTCCAATTTTCAAAAACTTCATCTTTTGATGTCGTTTTAACCATTTCTCTAATATAATCTACTGAAATAACTTTGCAATCACTACATGATGGGGTTTCAACAATATCGCCAACATTTGGCATTCTTTTTCTAACCTCAACATAATAATCATTTTCATAGCTAATACAACACATTAGTTTTCCACAAACTCCAGTAATTTTACCAGAAGACAAAGCCATACCTTGGTCTTTAGCCATTTTCATTGTAACTAAATCAAACTCACGTAAATGTTTCTTGCAACACACTTCTCTACCACAAGTACCAATTGCACCAATCATTTTTGCGCCTTCTCTTTGGCC
>JBAYTC010000057.1:0-7168 GCA_041675825.1 Bacilli bacterium
CATACCTTGGTCTTTAGCCATTTTCATTGTAACTAAATCAAACTCACGTAAATGTTTCTTGCAACACACTTCTCTACCACAAGTACCAATTGCACCAATCATTTTTGCGCCTTCTCTTTGGCCTATTTGGCGAAGTTCAATTCTAATTTTAAATTCTGCTGCTAGATCTTTGACTAATTCACGAAAATCAACTCTTCCCTCTGCATTA
The DNA here is from genome assembly GCA_041675825.1 of Bacilli bacterium. Taxonomy (GTDB): domain Bacteria; phylum Bacillota_I; class Bacilli_A; order ML615J-28; family CAG-698; genus JAEYQM01. Next base: position 209 of record JBAYTC010000057.1, read on the forward strand.
TAATAAATAATAAGCTTAGATGCATCCAGAGTATATTCACTACCAACTATTTTCATATCGAGCTCACGAGATGAAATAATCGCCTTGATTAATGGAATTGCCTCTTCGGCTTTCTTTTCATTAACTAAGTTAATTTCGATATCTTTTTTTGTTGCTAAACGAATAACTTTCTTTAGCTCATGTTCTAGACTGCTTTCATCTATTTCTTTAATTGGTTCAACAACTTTACCAAGTTCTAAACCTCTTATTGTTTCAACAATTACATGATCATTAATATTCAATTTAAATGGATCAGGATTAAACCAATATATTTTACCAACTTCTTTGAAGCCAATTCCTACTACTCTTACCATACTAGCACCTCTTTACTTTAATAAGTGCAGCCAACATTGCTGTAACTACATTTATATTATACTTGAGTTCTTCTTTTAATTCCATAAATATTTGAATTATATTAAATTGTTTTTGAATATCAATATCATTATCAAACAATGAAACAAAATCTGAAAACATTACTCCATCATAATTTTTTGTTTTAAAATGTAGTTTGTCATTTTCAAGCAAAATCAATAGATCAATTAAATAATTATGATACAAATTTATGTCAGCTCCATTTAAAAACTTAATATCAATCGAATAATCTAATACAGGATCATATTCATCTACAATGATACTCTCAGAAATCTTTTTAGCAAGTTTAAATATTTCATGAAACTTTTCATCCTTCGAAAGGTTGAATGCCTCGTCTAAGCTGCTGGCTATTGAACTGATTGCTGCAGAAAGTTCTTGGCTTATATTATTATCAATCAATTCTATAAGCATTACATTTCTATTAATTGGAGCAAAGTTAACTACTTGTGATCTTGAAACTATTGTTGGTAAAACTAAACTTACGTTGTCTGTCAACAAAATACCATATGTATTTTCATTAGCTTCCTCTAAAAACTTCAACAATGTGTTTGCTCCACTAGTCGTAGCTTTTTCAATACCATCAATAATAAAAACTCTTTTGTTCTCTGATGTTAAAGAAAACTCTTTTTCTAAATCCAAAATTTGTTCCTTTTTAATTGTACTACTCTCAGCTTTTACCAAAAAAACATTATTATTTGTCATACTTTCAATTTTTAAGCATTGATCACATTTACCACAAACATTATTTGTTTCACATAATATTAATGACGATAAATACTTAGCAGCATCTAACTTAAAAGTTCCTCGATCACCATTAAATAGATATGTGTGAACCAATCGAGTTTTTTTGTAACTATTATCCAATAGTTTAATGACGGAACTATGAAATTTTCTGAGATTCTCATAAATCATTTTTCTTCTCCAAAAAATCAAAAACAATTTTCTCAACGCTATAATAAACTTCTTCTCTACTCAAATCAGCATTGATAGCTTTTATTCTATCACTAAACCTATTTAATACTTCAATATATCCCTCATAAACTCGGTTATGAAAATCAAGTTTTTCTAAGTCTAAACGATTTTGATTTCTTTTATTATCCTTGATTCTATCTAAACCAACATTTGGTTTAATATCAAAGAAAATAGTTAAATCAGGAAATAAGCCATTTATCGCTTGCTTATTAATTTCTAAAACATTATCTATTCCTAAATTTCTTGCATATCCTTGATATACAAGTGAACTATCTAAAAATCTATCACAGATAACAATGTGCCCTGCATCTAAATGAGGTTTAATAACTTCACTTACATGTTGTCTTCTACTAGCAGCATACAATAAAGCTTCTGTTACTGGATCCATATTCTTGTTATTTACATCGAGAATTATACTTCTTATATCTTCAGAGATTCTACAGCCCCCTGGTTCTCTTGTAAGTCTAACTATATATCCAGCATCTTCAAGTTTCTTTGCCAATCTCTCTATAACAGTTGTCTTTCCGCTTCCTTCTGGACCCTCGAAAGTTATAAATATCCCCTTCATAATTAATTCTCCTTATCTCTTACTTATATTATCTCATAAAACACGTTAAAAATAAAGACTTGTTTTAATTTATAGTCAATAAAAAACTATGCTAGATTAGTATAATACTTTTTCTAAGCATAGTCCATTCGAAGGAGCTATTTTCGGTGCTTTCGCCCTATCTTCACATTTTAATATAAATTCTAAATCTTCTTTGTTTATTTTTCCTTTGCCGATTTCTATCAACATTGCAACAATGATTCTTATCATATTATGCAAAAAACCATTACCATAAAAATATATATCTATTTTTGTGTCAACAATTTTAAAATCGATACTAAATATCGTTCTGACAGTATTCCTTAATTTATGGTTTTTTGTAAAAGATCTAAAATCATGTTCACCAATAAATATACTTGAAGCATCAATCATTTTCTCAATATCTAGTGGATGTTCAAAATAATACCTATACTTAGTATTAAGAGGGTCATACTCTCCTAAATCAATAGTATATTTATAAATCTTCCCTTTAGCACTATATCTTGAATGAAAATCCGAACTAACAATTTCAACATTCTTCACATAAATATCTCTTGGTAATCTTGAATTTATTGCATTTTTCATGTTCTTTTCGGGCATACTAATATTGGTATCAAAATGAAAAACTTGTCCCTGGCTATGAACCCCGGTATCTGTTCTTCCTGCAGAATGTATTTTAACAATATCCTTTAATATTAATTTAAGCACTTCTTCAATTTCTAATTGAACCGTTCTTAACTCTTTTTGTCTTTGAAACCCATGAAAATTAGTACCATCATAAGAAACAACGCATTTATATCTCATATTAAATAAACATAACCTTAATAATAATGCTTGAAACGAAAAGTAATAAAGTAAATCCAAAAGTTATTACATCTCTTTTCATATACTTCAATTCATTCAGCTTTGATCTCTTGGCTCCAGGAATGTAACCTCTTGCCTCCATAGCATTAGCTAAATCCTCTGCTCTTTTATATGCAATAACAATCATTGGAATTAATAAAGAAATAATTTGAATGATTTTATCATTAAACTTGCTTTCCTTAAAGTCCACACCGCGAGAAGCTTGAGCTTTTAGAATTCTATTTGCTTCATTAATTAATGTTGGAATAAATCTCAGAGAAATTGAAATCATCATAGCCATAATACTAACATTAACACCGATGTATTTTAGTGGTTTAGAAATACTTTCCAATCCATTAGTTAGGTCAGTTGGTTTGGTTGTTAAAGTCAAAAGTGAAGATATACATATTAAATTTATAATTCTTAATACAATTCTAAGTGCAAATGTAATCCCATCTTCATAAATAGTTAATGAATATGTGAATAAAGATTTGGTTATATCTATTTGTGTTTGTGCATATAGTGCTGCAAAAACAACAATCAAAAAAACAATAATTTTGAATTTCTTAATATACTTAACAAATAAAAAATATAGAACTAATAGAACAATGGATATTCCTAAACTCAATAGTGTCATATTAAAATTAAACGATTCAATCACTTGTCCAGATTTAGTAAACACAATTTGAAAAAACATTGTAAACATCAAAATGAATGTCATCATCTTAAAACTATTAAAGAATTTCTTTAATGGTACTTTTGATAATAATACAATACCAATTATAATAACAAACATACCTAATAGATATGGTATTCTGTTCATTAAAAATATTGAAATCATTAATGCAAACAGACTAATCAACTTCGTTCTTGGATCTAGTCGATGAATAGGAGAATCTACATTATAGTATTGACCTAAAATCATTTTACTATTCATCTGATACACCTATTTTTTTTACAATCTCATGATATGCATCTTCGATATTATATTGAAACACATCAAGATCAACCTTTGTTCTTTCTTTGATATCCATCATTAATTTTACAGTTTCAGGATAATCTAAGTTACACTCATCAATTATTGTCTTGTTTTTGAATAATTCTTCCTTTTTCCCATCATACATGACTTCGCCAGACTTTAACACAATAACTCTATCAATAAATTTAGAAACCACATTCATGTCATGTGTTATAACTATAATTGATTTATTAAATTTTGTATTCAATTCCTTAAGAAATTGTAACAGTTCTTCTTTAGCATTTGGATCTAATCCTGCTGTTGGCTCATCTAGTATCAATATTTCTGGATTTGAAGCTAAAATACCTGCAATAGCTACTTTTCGCATTTGACCACCACTTAATGTAAATGGACTTTTTTCAAGTAAGTCCTCTATACCCATTATTTTAGCCACTTCTCTAGATACAACTTCAGGATTTTCCATTTTAAAGTTTTTAGGTCCGAACATGATATCTTTTAAAACAGTATCTTCAAATATTTGGTATTCCGGAAATTGAAATACTAACCCTACCTTTTTTCTGATTTTCTTTAGTTTTGCATTACCTTTATTTGTAACAACAGTGTCGTAAACTTGAACAGTGCCAGAGGTTGGAATTAGTAAAGCGTTCATTAGCTGAACCAAAGTTGATTTACCACTTCCTGTGTGACCCACTATAGCTATAAACTCGTTTTTTGAATTGATACTAAGATTAATATCATCTAGCGTGTAGTTTATCACCCTGTTTTTCCCTTTAGGAATATAATAAGCAAATTTTACTTCTGATAAGTTAATTCCCATAACAATTCCTCTAATTCCGCCTTGTTTTTAATATTCGAGGCTTCTACTTTCTCTATAAGTTTCATACTCTCTAAAATATCAAGTTTGGAACTTTTAAGAATATCTTTATTTTTAAACACATCTCTTGGTGTTCCTTCAAGAACAACTTTCCCATCATTCATCACGATGACCTTAGATGCTAATAATGCTTCTTCCAAATTATGTGTTATGGATATAACAGTTTTATTGCCTTTCAATCCCTTAATAACTTCTATTACTTCTTTAACCCCTTTAGGATCTAACATCGAAGTAGCTTCATCAAATATCATTACTTCTGGTGAACATGCAAGTACTCCTGCTATTGCAACACGCTGTTTTTCTCCTCCTGATAAATCTTCAGGATTGTGATTTAAAAATTTTTCCATTGAAACTAACTTTGAGTACTCATCTATAAGCTTAACCATATCATTTTTCTCAAAATTTCTATTTTCAAGCCCAAAAGCAATATCATCTCTGACGGTAACGCCTACAAATTGATTATCAGGGTTTTGAAATACTATACCGATTTTTTCCCTAATGCTATCAACTGTATCCTCACTTAACTCGATTCCATCTACTACAATATTTCCTGAACGAGGTTTAAGTAATCCTACCAATATTTTTGCTAAAGTCGACTTACCACTTCCATTATGACCAAGAATACATACAAAATCTCCTCGGTCTATAGATATAGTTACCCCTTTAAGAGCTTTGTCTTCCTTATTGTATTGGAAATATACATCATTTACATCAATTAAACTCATAGTTTTATTTGTAATGTTATTATCCATTACATCCTTTCGCATTAAATTATAATATCAAACTCTTCAAACATAATACTAATTCCTAGAATACAAATAATAGGAACCTTACGTTTATGATTCATTTGCATTCTCATGCAATCATGGCCAGGGCAGCTAGCTTCAATAATTCTTATATCATCATAAGTTACGACAATAACATGATCGATATAATCCTTATGATCAACATTATAAGTGTACTTCTTGATTGAGTTACTTGATTTATCTAAAACCTCAACTTCTAATCTCTTTTTGTCATCCGAAGATTCAATATGATATTCCAAGTTTGTATTTGTATCTAAATATACTGGATCTCCGAGCCCTACAGAATGAAAGTATACTTGAAGTTGAGAATCACTATTCTGTGTGGTCAACTTAACAAAATATGAATAAAAAATAGCTATACTAGCAATTGTAACAATAAATATTATAAATATATCTAATTTTTTCATAACAATACCTTCTTAACCATTATTAATTTTACCATTTTTTGTTAATAAATGCAATAAATATGGGAAACATGAAAAAGCTTTTCATTAATATTAATTTTTTCTAACTTAAACTAATTTCTCCAGAAGAAATATTAATGATTTCATTGTTTGCTCCAATTCCTTGAATATGACCATTTTCTAAAATATTTATAATTTTATAACATTTTCCTTTAAATTGAATTTTTCTTCCTAACACAACAGAATAATCTATATATTTTTGATGCAGAGAACTATAATTTTGACTAATATTGGTAATATTATTAAACATTTCAAGAATTATCTCATCAGTAATTAAATCAATATTTGTCATTTTTTTTGTCTCAATAAATAGTGATGTAGCTATGTTACTCAAATCATTTTTAAAATCAGTGTTATTAACATTCAAGCCAACCCCAATAATTAAATTAGTTAAACCGTCACAATTTAAAGTTTCTACTAGTATTCCGCAAACTTTTTTATCATTAATTAATATATCATTTGGCCACTTAACAGCTACATTATCGATGTATTTTAGTAAAACATTCAATATTGAAACTGATGTTACTATAGAAAATCTTCCTACCTCGGCTAAATTGACATTGCTTTTATATACTAAAGATAATGCAATAGAATTGCCTTTTTCTTGATGCCAATTTCTATTAAATCTACCATACCCTGATGTTTGCTCATTTGCAATTACTATATCAAAACTTGATAACTTGTCAATGTTATCTTTGCAATACTTATTTGTAGAATTTACACTATCTAATACTATTTTATTAATTTTCATATCTACCTCAATATAAATTAAGCCATTGCAATGCAATGGCTTATAATTATCTATTATAGAACTCTACAATTAGGTTGTCTTGGATTTCTGTCATGAATTCGCTACGTTCTGGGTAACGAACATATGTTCCAGCTAATTTGTTTTCATCAAATGATAGATATTCTTTTCTAGTTACAATTGAATCCAATGCATCTTTAATAACACTAATTCCTCTTGAACTTTCTTTTAATGCAATTACTTGTCCTGGCTTAACAATATATGATGGAATATCAAC
>JBAYTC010000058.1:0-6898 GCA_041675825.1 Bacilli bacterium
GACAATTACATACTTCAAACATTCCTCCTGATTCAATTCTATAGGAGTTTCCGCATAAGGAGATGGCACCAATTCTGGGAATAAAAAGAAGACCCTTTCAGCCTCCAATCCCTTAGACTTATGTCCTGTCATCATACTTATCCCCCCTTCCTGATTATCCGAGAACATATTCCCAATAGTCTTCTCCACTATATCCAAATCCTCATCACAGGAAGAGTATAGATACTCCACAATATTAATCTTTTCCATCAAATTCCTAAAGGAGGGATGGGTCTTAGGGTTAGGATAAGTTGGGTATTTTTTCTTTATAGAATCAAGTTTATCTTGTGTTAAATAGGCAATGGCATCCTGTCGGCTGGGATAACCCTTTATAACCCCTAATATCTGTTCTAATCCCTGTTGTAAATCTCTTCCTAGTATACTCACCTTCTTGCCCTCCTTAGCTAGGTCAAAGTACACCATAATCAATGGGAGATTATTCCTGCAAATAATAAAATCTCCATCCTCCGCCTCAGATACCTTACCAGTTCTCACAATCCCCTCCTCATTATTCTCAAATGGCTCCACCCCATCAAACACCTTGTTCGCTGCCCTTACAATAGCCTTAGCACATCGATATGATACAGAAAGGGGCAGAACTTGAGTTCTCGGAGCTTTCTCAAACTGTTCAAACACTTCCCTATTTGCCCCAATAAAGGCATAGATTGCCTGATTCTTATCCCCTACGGCAATAAATCTCCCATTGGATTTACAAAGTCTGTCTATAAGGGCTTTCTGAAGTTTATTCAAATCCTGAACCTCATCAACCATTACCACATCGTACTTAGGGAAATCTTCAGTTTTTACTAAAGTATATGGCAAATAGAGCATATCTGTATAGTCCAACATGAACTCTTTAGAATCCCTGTTCTTATTGTACTTACTGATATATTCAATAACCACTGGAATATCCTTAATATGGTCCTGGACAAAATCAATGCCATAGTTTAGGGCTACTTCCTCAAGTTCATCTATAGATTTTAGGAGATTTAACCGATATAAATCATACAGCTGTGAAATTGTCCCTAGGTAAGCATTCCGCTTCTTATCTTCAAACATATTTAGGTAGGGAAGACATTTTTTGGCCAGAACCCAAGTCTTATACTCGGACACCTTCATTGACCCTATAGTTACATTCTTTCTCAAGGTCTTTAATCCTAAAGAGTGGATAGTTGAAGTTTCCACTCCAGTGGGGACTTTCTTTTCCAATTCTTGCTGTATGCTCTTATTAAACGCTAAGAATATAACCTTTCTCCACTGAGGAGTTCTTCTTAAAAGGTGTATCAGGGTAGTGGTTTTACCACTTCCGGGACAAGCCTGAACAACAATGTTGTCATTAGTTTCGTCATAAGCCTTATAAATTACCTTTTGGTACGTTGATGGTTCCATGCCTACTCAAATTTTACGTTATCAATAATTGTCAACTCAAATTTCTGCTTATAGTCTGCTAGCATATCAGCTACATGGTTACACTTGGTATTGAAACCCTCTTTCTTACTATGTCCTTTGATCCACTTTAGGGTGATTTGTTTTCCTTTCTTTTTATACCCATCTATAAAACTCTTTACAGTGAGCCAAAGGTCAATGTTTTTACGAGTATCAAATTCCTTATTCCTAATCCAGTTCACTAACCATCCCTTTTCTATAGTATTAACCACATACTGATTATCAATATAGAATATAGCATGATCAAATTCTTGAAATCTAATAGCATCTAGGGAATGAATCAAAGCAATAATCTCAGCCCTATCTGAACTTGTATTCTTCAACCCGATAGATAACTGAAAATTTAATAGGGGTATGAAAATTCCAATTCCTCCCTTTCCTATTTTATTATAGCAAGATCCATCACAATATATTTCGAGTTTCTTCATTTCATTCTTCTTATTAGGAAGGAGGGAATTTTCGCAAGAAAATTCCTATTCTTTTCTATCTTTACGTTAGTAAAGTATATTCTACTCATATAACCTAATTATATATATCTATTGTTGGTAATATTTCTGCACTATTATCTATAATATGTCTAAAATATTATCCTTTACCCTTTATTTCAATTGTGGTCTCTAATCTTCTAATTCTGCCATCAAAAGATATCTGCTTTATCAGACCCTGATCTTTTAGGTTTGAAAGAAATCTATTAATAGTTGGGATACTTACTCCAAATAGTTTGGAAAAATGTTCATTTGAAGCAAAACACCCTTTCTCTCCTTTACTATAAGAATGAATACAGCACCATAGGCATTTCTCAACCCAAGAAATATTTTCCATTTGAATAATTTCTACAGGCATCCACCATCCTATGAACCCATGCTTTTGTTTAATTTCTTGATCCATAACTATACAGTTTTAGTAAATAGAAAATCCCAGCACACGACTGCGACCAACACCTTCAACTGAGGAAAGAAATTGCTCGTGCACTGGGAAATTCAGAATATTTTTCATTACATTGATGTTAGTCGCAGAAGTAAAGATAATTAATTTTTATTTGACCTTAGTCGCCATTAAACACATAGAATACCTGATTTGAGGATCCAGGCTCGGTGCCATAAATATGAAATACCTTTATATTCTCACATCTATTGCTTACAAACCTTACCATTAATTGGTTTGGGACTCTATCCCCACCTAAAACTCCAAGTGATCCACGTCTTCCAAAAGGTTCTATTGAAGCAACTTCATAAGATATTTCCTCGCTCCTGATATGGGCTAATATACCTCCTCCAGGAATTTCAATATCCACTTTTACTTCCTTGTTCGGTTTATTGTGAACAGCTGTGATTGTAATGATGTGCCGATCTTTCGTTGGATGGTATATCTTATATACCGTTGTGTAAATATCCCTACTTTCCTCGTACTCTCGGGTGTACTTAAATGGATAATACGCATCACTGTTCACAGAATACTGATACCCTGTATACTTGGTTTGAGGATAGGTTGTAATTCCAACCATCAGCATTGCTAAAATAATTAGTGTTGTTTTCATGATTATTTTTCTTTAAATTGATAAATATTAAATGAACCCTGTTTACTGTTAGTTCTGGCTATCAAATTTCAATTATCTACCTTGAATCAATATAATATATCAGAAACAAGGTAGATATTGTTAAACAGGAGATAAATTAGGTTTAAACAAGTTTCTCTGAAATGAACTGTTCTAAGGATAAAATCTCAATGCCAAGTCCTTTAGCCTTGGCCATTTTAGAAGAGTTGGAGTTCAAATCCTTGACAACCAACATTTGAGTATTCTTACTCACTGAATCGCATTCCTTAAACCCCGCCTTGACCATCTTTTGCTTTACTTCAGAACTTGGCCTAACCCCTGTAAAGCAAACCCTTACCCCCTCACTTTGGGTGGATTTAATCTTACTGATATTGATATTCTCAAGAATATATAGAGCACCGTTACAGTTAACATCTGGCATTCCATCCAAGAAAATATTGGCTGTAATTTCAGACACCCCGTCAATGGAAATTAGGTGATTGTAAAAATTTTCAATCCTAGGGTTCAATCTGAGTTTCCCCAGTTCAGGAAAATTATCATCAAACAGAATGAGGTCAGAATCAATAATCTTCTGTAGTGTCTTTTCCCCTATTCTCCCCTTAAAAATATCTAGGGCATGCAGAAACCTTGCTAAGGAGACCCCCTGAGTGTGGACTCTGCGTATTTCTGCCAGAAGTAGCTCTGCTGAGCGTTCAGCAAATCCTTCAAGTTCTAATATATCTGCTTTGGTTAAGAGGTATATGGAGGCAAGTGAGTCTCCCTTTGCCCCTTTGACAATGGATTGAATGGTTTTCTCTCCAACTCCATCTGACCCAAGTGTTTCAAAGTAATGAACAATTTTCTTAATCTTCTTGCCAATGCAGTTGGGGTTTATACATACCTTCTCTACCTGATTATCGTCCCAGTAAACCTGTTCTCCACAGGAGGGGCAATTCTGAAATGCCTTTGAACCCATATACTCTGATAAATTTTTCTCAGAATAGGAAACTGTCCCAATGTGTTTGGGTATCACATCCCCGCTCCGGATGATTGATATTCTGGCTCCTGGACAAATGTTATTCTCAAAAATATAAGCCATATTGTACCCAGTTACATTGGAAATGACCACTCCCCCTACTTCCACAGGTTCAATGTTGATAACAGGTTTGATCAATCCCTGTTTTGAAACTTCTGTTGTGATAGAGATTACTACGGATTCTGCCCCCTGTTGCCATTGAGGAAGTTTAACAGCCCTTGAGTAAACAGGGTTCCCGTTGGTCTCTCTGCCTAATCGGTTCCTATACTCAAAATCATTTACCTCCAACACCAATCCGTCTATGGTAAATTCTTTACTCCAATCCTTGAACAAATTGTTTAAAGTTCCCGTGCAGAGTTTAGAGGCAACCATCTTAACGGATGGGACAGGAACCTTATTGGCTGCATTTAGAACCTTGAGTTCAACGTCCTTGTTCATAGTAATAGGGAAGAGTCCATAACGAACATATTCCACATCACTTAGGACTTCAGGCTCAGGGGATTTACGATTGAATGCTCCAGCAACTAGGTTCCTAGGATTTGCAAAGGCTTCTGAATACTTAGAAAAGCTGGATTTCTTCATTATTAGTTCCCCTGCAGAAATCTTACCAATTCCAATACTCTCTCCAACAGGAACAAAGGTTACAAATCCATCAACCCTTTGTCCAATCTCTCCATCTCCCCTTAGCCAACTGACGGTTGTCCCCTCGTCCCTACACATTGAAATACCATCATATTTAGGGGTGGCTACTAGTTCAAGGTCTTGGACCTTAATCCCTAATTCCTTAGATATTTTAATGATCCAAGCCCAGACTTCGTCTTCGTGCTTTAGCTTATCCAAAGAGAACATAGGAGTGGGGAGAACTTCCTCCCGATCCTTCTGCCCTCTTTCACATACTCGCATGATTTGCTCAATATTATCCTGGGGATAATGGGTCTTATAGGCATAAAGCAGGGCGTCAAACTCTAGGTCGGATAGGATGGGTCGCCCAATACGATACATCATGTTTGCCTTTACCAGAAAGGATTTCTGTTCTTGTTGTGTTTTCATTGGTTTAAAATTTAAAAGTTAGCTGTTTGTATTTCAAATCTCTTATCTCCTCTTTAATGACTAGCTGCTTTGCCCTTCGGCAGTTGATCATAGCCTGACTTAGAAGCTGTTTGTAAGTGTTGTAAACGCTGATTGAATTAATCTCTTTCACAGTAGTCGAAACAGTGTGAACATAAAATTTATGAGATCTTCTTACTTGAGGTTGTAAGTACTTCACCATAGGAGATTTGATGTTCAAAGACACTGAAATCTTTAATCCCTCTTGTGTCAAAGTAAAGGAGGCTGCTTTGGCTTCTTCACAAACAAACTTAATCTTGTTAGAATTCAACATAACCTAATAGGATATTAAAATTAGCAGGTAAATCCAGATTATAGAACCCGTTGCAGTATTGGGTGGTTACTCTCTCTCTGTACCGAATGGTAATATTTTCTGACCTTATCCGATACAAGATACTTGATATATTGGGATATATTCTCATAATATACTCCAAATCCCCTAGTTTGTCAAGGATAATTCCTTCAACTGATAATTCAAGAAATTGAACGTCTTCCAGGGGAGCTTCAAAAATAGATTTATCAAGCCTTTGGCATATTACGGTTCTTCCACACTTACCCCTTTTGTCCAAAACTATTTTAACCAGCCTTTTACCATTTGGAGTATGGGTAGTTAGTCTAGCATAAGATCCCATTCTCCTGAAGAGAAATAATTCATTCTCAACCTTGACTACAGGAGAAGGATTCTTTAAGGGGAACACATCTACCTGCCCTGTTCTGTAGTATTTCAGTTTCGACATTTTTGCAGAAATTTAGGGATTGTTACCTCTTCCTCTTCAAAATTGATAGTGTAAGGTCTCTCTTTCTCCTTATGGTAGCGAATGGTTATGATCTTCCCTGCCTTCCTGCAGGGAGCAGACTGCCACTTTAAAACAGTAGATTTTACTGTGCCTTCCAATTTTACTGGGCTCTCTTCTGCATAGACCACTCCCTGAAAGACTCTTATCTTTAAGAATTTAATGACCACCTTGTCAACAATCCCATTAAATATAAGAGACTCAAGGAACTTCCTGTTCAAATCAATAGAGGTAAAGGTTGCAATGGTAATGCCTTTCTTGTCTTCAGAAGTTCTAATAAAAACTTCTATATAGCGTCTGTCTGAAAGGGGAACATCCGTCCCTTTGGCATCTCTGCCCCTTCTGAACAGGCCATCACTGCCCTGAATCACATACCCTACTCCCTTCAAATCAATAATGGGGGTTTGATACTTAACGGGGGAAAGGGTTAAATTTCCAACTTTATTGCTATTCATACGGTTGGGTTAATTAAGGTTAATGAATCGATAAGTTATCTTCCTTGAAGTCACAGACGTGCTTCTAAGGCAAGCAGTAGCTCTTTTTTGAGAATTTTCTACCTGCCTTAATCGAGTAAGCCACCTTATGCTGCATTGGCAAACTAGGGGGTAATCAAAATAAGATGCCCTATCCTGGATAGGCTTACTTCCAAACCATTCTTGTAAAGACTCTTGTGTTGTCATAGTTAAATGGAATTTTATTAATTAAGAATAGTTAAATATAAAAACTATATTTATTAAAACAAAATAAAAGGGTAAAATTTTTATTTTTTTTACCCTTATTTATATTTACTTTAAATTATGATTTAACCCATATGTACTTAAACTCCCTAGAGAATATGTAGGTTCTGGAAGGTATTTCTTCTAATTTGGTTTGAATCGTTTTGAATTTCTGATTATAGTCAATTGACCCAGAGACATCATAATTGGCCAGCAGCTGGGTAAC
>JBAYTC010000059.1:0-6839 GCA_041675825.1 Bacilli bacterium
ATAGTTGCATTTATGAAGCCCGATGCTGCAAAAATAGCTGGTTCAATTTATAGTTTACTTCAAGGTATTTTTGTCGGAGTTATTAGTTTATTATTTGAAACGAATTTGCAGGGAGTAGTATTTACTGCACTCTTAGGTACTGTAATGGTAATATTTGTCGTTTCTACTTTATACTTTTCAAGAATTGTAAAAGTCAATGGTAAGTTTATGAGATTCTTATTATTGTTTTCTATTTCTACAATTCTAACTTATTTTATAGTTTTTATTTTAAGTTTGATTATACCAACTGTAGTAGAACCACTAATTGCTAATATAGGTGTATCTATTTTAATTCCAGTTGTAATGATATTTCTTGCTTCACTATATTTGATGTTTGATTTAGAACAAATCCGTCAAGTTGTTGAAGGCGGTCAACCAAAGAATATGGAGTGGTATGTGGCTTTTGGTTTGATATATACAATCATATGGTTATATATTCAAATACTAAGACTTGTTGCTATAATTATGTCACGAGATAGATAAGATAACTAACTCTTAATTTCTAAAAATTAAGAGTTTTTATTTTGTTTATTTTAATATATATTAATATGCTTTTTTTATTTGGAAATATATAGTATAATAAATAAAAAGGTGAAAATTATGAATATAAAAATTATTCCAAGTAAATTAAGTGGTAAAGTTGAAATTCCTGGTTCTAAAAGTATTACCCATCGAGCTTTAATTTGTGCAAGTTTATGTAGTGATAGTTCTATTATTAGAAATCCATTGATTTGTAATGATACATTTGAAACAATGAGCATGCTTAAATCTTTAGGTGTTATTTTCAATATTCATAAGGACTATATTGAAGTCATTCCTCCTAAAAAACTAGAAATTAAAGGTGAACTTATCTGTAAGGAGTCTGCTTCAACATTGAGATTTCTAATTCCGCTAATTAGTTTCATAAGCGATAATTTTACTATACATTCAACTAATAGAATGATTGAAAGAATTAACACAGATGATTTAAGGGATTTAGTTGGTCTTAATTTTGAGTTCCAAGATTCTAAAATTATAATTAAAGGACAATTATCTAGGGTATTAAAACTCAAATCAAATATAACATCACAATGGATAAGTGGTGTGCTTTTAGTTAGCCCGATATATAATATTGATCTTGATGTTGATAATATTGGGGGATATACTCAAATAACCATTGATACAATGAGTATGTTTGGAATAGAATTCGACAAGGATTATATTCCAAAAGGTCGATATGTTTCAAATGAAGTGTTTGTAGAAGCTGATTACTCAAGTGCTTCATACTTTTTAGCGATGAGTATGTTTAATAGTGTAAGTGTTTCAAATATTTCTAATGACTCCAAACAACCAGATGCAATATTTAAATACGTAAAGGATAATATAAATGAAATAAAAGCAATTAATTTAAAGGATGCTCCAGATATTGCAATGTTGGTTGCCGCTGTTTTTTCAGTAACTCCGGGTAAAAGAAGAATTACTGGTTTAGAGAAGTTAAGACATAAGGAGTCAAATCGATTACTTGCTATATTTAAAGCCTTGAGTTCACTGGGGGCTGATATTGAAATTGATAATGATGTATTAATATTAGATGGTAAAGATTATTTATATGGAGATGTAATAGTTGATAGCTATAATGATCATCGAGTTTTAATGAGTGTTGTTGCTATTAGTAGTAAAGTAAAAAAACCATTTACTATAACTAATAAAGAATGTATCAATAAATCTTTCCCTAACTTCTTACAAGAATTTGCTTCTATTGGAGGGCTATATGAAGATAACATACCTAAATCAACAAGTTGATATTGTCTATACTAACAATTTATTAAAAGACTTTAATTATGATAACAAACATAAATATTTAGTTATAACCGACAATAATGTATATTCTTTTTATGAGAAAATTATTAATGAGATAAGTAATGATGTATTAGTTTTTAAAGCTGAAGAATCATCAAAAAGTTATGATTCTACATTAAAAATAATAAATTTTTTACTGGATAATAATTATCAAAAAAGTGATTATTTGATTGCTTTTGGTGGTGGTATGATTGGAGATTTAACAGGATTTGTTGCTTCAATTTTTAAAAGAGGTATCAAATATATTAGTATACCTACTACCTTAATATCACAAATTGATAGTGCAATTGGTGGTAAAAACGGAGTGAATCATCGAGGTTTTAAAAATCAAATTGGTACTATTTATCACCCACATAAAATTTTTATTGATGCTAATTTTTTAAAAACTCTCCCAAAAATTGAATACACTTCTGGAATGGGAGAAGTTATAAAGTATGCTACTTTGTTTTCAAGTGACATGTTTGTATCGCTAGAAGCAGGAAGTTTTCAACTAGATATTATCATTAAAGAATGTGTTAATATTAAAATAAATATTACTACTCAAGATGAATTTGATTTAGGATTAAGAAGATCATTAAACTTTGGACATACTATTGGTCATGCAATTGAATCTAAATATAAGCTACCTCATGGTATCGCAATTGGATATGGTATGTATTATGAAAGCAAAAATGAGCGATTAAAAGCTTTATTAGAAAAATATGGATGGGATTTTAGTAAAGGCCACAATGAATATAAAGATTATTTATTACAAGACAAGAAAATAAGTGATGGAAAAATCACCAAAATAGATTTAATAGATATTGGTAAGTTTGAAATTAGGGAGGTAACGATAGATGAGTTTTTATAATGGAAAAATAAGCATCTCACTATTTGGCGAAAGTCATGGCAGCCATATAGGAATTACAATTCATAATTTCCCTCACGGCGTTAAACTTAATTTAGATAAAATAAATGAAGATTTACAAAAACGTCATAGTTTTAAGAAAGGTAAATCTCCAAGAACAGAAGAAGATAAATTTGAAATTATAAGTGGATATTTTAATGAACATACAACTGGAGCACCATTAACATTTATAATAAAAAATACGGATATTAAAAGTGATGATTATACTTCATATGAAGGTGTTATAAGACCAAGTCATGGTGATTTTTCACTATATAATAAATTTGATGGCTTTCATGATTATCGAGGTGGAGGACATTACTCTGGAAGGTTAACATCTCTTTTTATTATTCTAGGAAGTATATGTGAAGTTGAGTTAAACAAGCGTAATATATTTGTTTCTTCAAGAATAAAATCAATACACAATCTTGAAGATAAGTCTGAGTTTACTGATGAATTATTAGATTCTAGTTTTCCGGTATCTGATGGTAATATTAAGACTAAAATGATTGAATTAATTAACAGTCTTGAAAATGATTCGGTTGGAGGGATTATCGAAAGTAAGGTCAAGAATTTGCCGATTGGATTAGGAAATCCAATTTTTTATGGTGTTGAATCGATAATTAGTAATTTGATATTTTCAATTCCAGCTGTAAAAGGAATTGAGTTTGGATCTGGTTTTGATATAACCAAAATGTATGGAAGTGAAGCCAACGATCAAATGGAATATGTTAACAATAAAATAAAATTCTTACAAAACAATTCGGGGGGGATTTCTTCTGGAATAACAAATGGTGAAGATTTAATTTTTAGAACAGCAATAAAGCCAACTCCAACTATTAATTATCCGATGAAGACAATTAATATTAAAAAAGGCGAGAACATTATTGTTAATTCTAAAGGAAGACATGATAAGTGCATTGTTCCAAAAGTTGTTCATGTTATTAAAGCAGTTACTTGTTATGCAATCTATAATATGATTTTGGGTGATACTAATGGCTAAATTAGATGATTTAAGAACTAAGATTGACTTAATAGATAAAGAACTGATGAAATTAATAGATAAAAGATTTAGTATCACCAAAGAAATAGGTTTACTCAAGAAAGAACTAAATCTTGAAGTGACTAATAATGCAAGAGAAGATATTGTTTTATCTAATGCAAATCAATTTGTATACAGTAATGAAATAAAATTTTTATATAAAGAAATGTTTAATTTAAATAAAGTTTATCAAGGGTTTAATTATGGTTTAATAGCTGGTGATATTAGTTACACATTATCTCCTTTAGTTTATAGTTTTATGGGTCTAAACGATTATAGATTAATACAAACAGATGATTTTAATAAAACCATCAAAAAATTGGTTTTTAAAGGAGTTAATGTTACCAATCCTTTTAAAATTGATGCTTATAATTATTGCGATGAATTAGATGAGTCAGCATCTATTACAAAAGCTGTAAATCTTATCATCGATAAGAAAGGTTATAATACCGATTATTTAGCGTTAAAAGAAATTTTCAATAAGTATAAATTAAAAAACAAAAAAGTTTTAATTATTGGTAATGGTGCCACCTCTAAATCAGTTTTGTTGGCATTAGATAACTTAGCTACAGTTTTGGTTAGAAATATTAGAGATAGTAAAGAGGATTTAATTTCAAATTACGATAAGTATCTTGATTATCAATATATCATCAATACTACTCCATATGGAATAAAACCTAAATATGAAAGTATTCCTTTATTTTCACTAGAGAAATTCACTAATTTAGAAATGGTTATTGATGTTATTTATAATCCATTAAATTCCCCTTTAATTATAGAAGCAAAAAGATATGGAATAAAAAATATTAATGGTTTAGAATTACTTGTTTCTCAAGCAGCTATAAACTACAATTTATGGTTTAATAAAAAAATCAATAAAAATCAAATATTAAATAAACTAAATCATCATTTGTATAACATAGTACTTATTGGAATGAGCTTTAGTGGAAAAACGACTTTGGGTTCTAAATTATCTAAAGATTTGCGTAAGGAATTTATTGATATAGATAATGAACTTGGAAAAGAAAATTTAAGTTTATCTGAGGTTTTAAAAACTGGTGATTTGAAGACTTATAGAATGCATGAAGAAAAATGTACAATTAAGTATGCTCATAGATTCAATCAAGTTATTTCAACCGGCGGAGGTATCATTTTAAATGAGAATGCGATGCAGCATTTGAAATTAAACAGCATCATTGTCTATTTAGAGACAAGCTTAGAAACTATTAAACAAAGGATGGACAATTCGCGTCCATTACTTCAGAGTTTTGAAGATTTAAACCGAATGTTTAGCGATAGAATTGACAAATATGAAAAATATAGTATGATAAAACTACATGAAAATATGAAGTATGAAGAAATCTTGGTGAAGATAAATGAAGCTATTAGTTATTAATGGACCCAATCTAAACTTAATTGGATTTAGAGAGCCTAATATGTATGGGGATAAAACATATAAGGATTTAGTTTGTTTTATAAAAAAAGAAGCTAAATTAAATGGTTTAAATGTTAAGGTTATCCAAACTAATTATGAGGGTAAAATAATTGATTTATTGCATAAGTCTATTAATAAATATCAAGGAATTATTATAAATCCAGGAGCATTAACTCATTATTCATATTCAATTTTTGATGCTATAAAATCTGTAAATATCAAAACTGTTGAAGTACATTTAACTGATATATCTAAAAGAGAAGATTTTAGAAAGATCTCGGTTATTAAGGATGCTTGTGTTAAAACATTCATGGGAAAACATTTTGATAGTTATAAAGAGGCAATTATGTATTTCGCAGGTGAAGAAAATGTATGAAAAAGTAAAAGAATATAATTATGATCCATTGATTAAAAATGATGAATTTTTGATCATTGCTGGACCATGTGCGGTGGAAGATGAAGATAACTTATTAAAAACTGCAAGATTCCTAATTAGTAGAGGAATAAAGTATATGCGAGGTGGAGCATTTAAACCAAGAACCTCCCCCTATACTTTTCAGGGTTTGCATGTAGAGGGTTTAGAAATACTAAAAAAGGTTAAAGAAAAGACTGGAATTAAAGTGGTTGTAGAAATAATGGATATAAGCCAAATTCCATATTATGTTGAAAACATTGATATTATTCAAGTTGGAGCTCGTAATATGCAAAACTTTAGTCTTTTAAAAGCACTTGGTAAAACTAATAAACCAATTTTACTTAAACGAGGGTTTGGATCAACAATTGATGAATGGTTATTTGCAACAGAATATATTTTGAATGAAGGTAACCCTAATATTATTTTGTGTGAAAGAGGAATTAGAACTTTTGAACCGATGACCAGAAACACTTTAGATATTTCTAGTGTTCCAATTATTAATGGAATAACAAAAATACCTGTTATGATTGACCCATCGCATAGTTCAGGAAGAAGTGATTTAATTCTTCCCCTATCTAATGCAGCAGCAGCAGTTGGTGCTAGTGGGATTATGGTTGAAATACATGATGATCCTAATTTTGCATTAAGTGACAAAGACGAGACAATTGATTTTAATACATTTGACGAATTGTTAGATAGTGTGAAAACAATTGTAAATGCAATGAAAAAGAAAACAATCTAAAAACGTTTTTATATTTGTTTGTGTTGAAATTACCATTTAATAATGGTAAAATATAAATGTAAAGTTATAAATTCAATTAAGGAGGAATTTAAACATGGCTGTAAAAGTAGCAATTAATGGATTCGGACGCATCGGAAGATTAGCGTTTCGTTTAATGTTTGGAACTGAGGATTTTGATGTAGTAGCAATTAACGATTTAACAGGTGCTGAAGATTTAGCTTACCTATTAAAATACGATAGTGCTCAAGGAAGATACAAAGAAAACTCAATTTCGTATAAAGAAGGAGCTATCGTTGTTGATGGTAAAGAAATCAAAGTTTATGCTCAAAAAGATCCAAGTACATTACCTTGGAAAGAGTTAGATGTTGATGTTGTTTTAGAATGTACTGGTTTCTTTACTTCAAAAGAAAAAGCAGAACTTCATATTCAAGCTGGTGCTAA
>JBAYTC010000060.1:0-6678 GCA_041675825.1 Bacilli bacterium
AAGTAATCTCTTTGCTACATGAAATCCAATAAATCCACTTACTCCAGTAATAAAAAATGTCTTCATAGTAAAACTCCTTATTAATCATATTACTTAGTAAAAATACTATATAGTAATTATATAATATTATTCATTATTTATCAACTTATATGGACTTTAGGTACTCTATAATTAATAAAACAAAGATTCACATACATAATACCTGATATAAGCAATTTATTTTATCAACTATTTTTAAATTTCCATATTTAGTCTAAACTTCAAATAATTTAAAACAAAAAACCCTGTAATATGTTTTAAACACATTACAGGGTTATTATTTTAGTATTTATATATTATTTATCATATCTACCATTTTGAACAACATAGGCTTGAATTAAATCATGAACAATTTCTTTCATCATTGAATTTGATGCTCTATCAACACTTTCAGAAACTTTACCCATGAATAATTCAATATCGACTATATCTTTATTAACTTCAATATAAATCTTATCATTATCAGTTTTAATATTTTCACTAACATCTAGAAGTAACTCTTCATAAAGTTTCTCACCAGGTCTTAAACCAATAATTTTAATTTTTATATCTTTATCAGGAACATATCCTGATAGAGTAATCATTTTTCTAGCTAAATCAATAATCTTAACCGGTTCACCCATATCAAGAATAAATATTTCTCCACCCTTAGCATATACAGCTGATTGTAATATCAAACTAACCGCTTCAGGAATAGTCATAAAGAATCTTGTAATTTCAGGATGAGTAACTTCAACCGGTCCACCTTGACTAATTTGCTTCTTAAAGAAAGGAATTACACTACCATTAGATCCCAAAACATTACCAAATCTCACTGCTGAATAATTTGTATTTGATTTAGAATCAAAATATTGAATAATCTTCTCACAGACAGCTTTTGTAGCTCCCATGATATTAGTTGGCCTAACTGCTTTATCACTTGATACCAAAATCACCTTTTCAACATGATATAAGTCACTTAATTTACTTAAATTATATGTACCTAAAACATTTGTTCTAACCGCTTCTACTGCACTATCTTCCATTAGGGGAACATGTTTATAAGCAGCAGCATGGAAAACAATATTTGGTTTATACATCTTAAAAATACTTTCAAGACGTTCATAATTATAAACACTACCTATTAAAACATATAATTCAGAATTTAAATCATTGTTCTTAATCTTTTTAAGTAGAGACCTTTGAACATCATAAGTTGTGTTTTCATAAATATCAAAAATAATTAATTTGCGAGGATTGTAGTTTAGTATTTGATCACATAGCTCACTACCAATGGATCCTCCTCCACCAGTAACTAATACCACTTTATCATTTAAAAAATCAACTAATCCGTCATTATCAAGTTTTACAACTCCACGATCAAGTAAATCTTCAATCTTAACTTCAACAATTTGTCTAGTTTCATTAAAATCATCTTCTATTGTTAATGGTAAACGCTTGATTTTAACTGGACTTTTACTTACTAACTCTACTAAATCGCTTAATCTTGATTTACTTAAAGCTGCTATTGCGATAATAACTTCTTTGATGTCTAATTTATCGATTATTTTATGTATATCATCAATTGGACCATATACTTTAATTCCATTAAGTCTTGTACCTATTTTGTCATTACTATCATCAATAAAACCCAAAATAAGATTATGTAAACTGGCATTTCTTTGAATTTCATCATATGCAAGTTTACCAGCTGATCCTGCTCCAATAATTAAGGTTCTAACATATTTATTTTTCTTGGTTGGATCTAATTCAAAAATTGATTTAATAATTCTCTTAGAAAATCTTATTCCTGTCATTAATAATATTTCAAGAGGTGCAACAAACATAATAAGTTCCATTGGAAAGTTGTCAAAAGTTGACATTCTTAATACACCATAAACTATTATTTCAGAAAGAATAACTCCAACAATTACTTTACCAACTTCATTAAAACCGACATGTTCTAAGACAAGACTATATAAGCTAAGTAATATAAATATTGCAATAGTTACCCCTATATTAAGAAGCAATACCCATAATATTCCTTTATAATTAAACATATTATATTCTTGAAGAAAATATATTCCTACCCATAGGGTAAAAACAATAATTAATGCATCTAATAAAGCTAATTCTAAAAATCTACGGTGTTTTCGTTCCATATTTCACCTCAACTAATATGTATATATATTATACTACAATTACAGTTTATTTCAAGGGATAAGTCATTAAATCTAAATAATTATCGATTTGTAATACTAGTGTTGAAAACACTTTCTTAAAAAGATACTTGAATCAACATTAATTATATGAGATAATAATAAAGGTTTTTATAAAAACCAAGATTCTCATAATCTTTTGCTCTAGACCAGTAAAAACTGGTCTTTTAATTTGCCTTACTCTTACCTATTACATTAGATACATCTGCACCTGAAAATGAATCGGCATAATATTCAATTAGAACGTCTTCTTCAGAACTAAGCATGTTAATAGCCTCACCAAATTTAACAGCACTAATACAATCATTAATTCTAGATTCATATGCTTGTATCATTTGATCTAATGTATCAAATTCATTATTAACTTCTATATCAGTCTTTGTAGGCATGTGGTATATGGTTATTACTATATATTTATCATTTTCATTAAAATAATGAATAAAATAATAATTATTATATTTTACTTCACCTTTTTCTTCTGTATATAAATTAATCCATTTTATATTAATAATTTCTAGGTCTTTCCCTTTTTCTTCATTAAGTTTTAAAACAACTTCTGGTAAGTCATCTTTTGCTCTATTAATAAATCTTTCATTATCCTTTCTGCATCCAGATAATATAAAAAACATTATTAAAACTACAAATAATTTTTTCATTTTTTTAGTCCTCATGTTAGCTTTAATTATATATTAGTAGAATGAATTTGTCAAATTAGGTTTATAAATATAATAAAAGCTATGAAAATTTGTATATTACATAGCTTTTATTAATTAAATTTAGTTATTTTTTATAAACATATTTTTGTTTTTGACTCTTAAATCGGTTTTTAATTAACTTGTTTAATTATAGGGGATAATAACAAAAGTCTAACAAACACTAAATTTACCCCTTTAAACTTAGAAATAACGATCTATTTCCCACTTGTGAATCAAAGTACGATATTCATTCCATTCAATTTCTTTAGCATAAATATATTTATTAAATATATGTTCACCAAGAGTCTCTTTCATTAAAGGACTCTTTTTTAATTCCTTTATTGCATCTTTTAAATTTTCTGGTAAGTTTAATATTCCTTTTTCTTCCCTTTGGGTTCTTGTATATTCAAATATATTATCATATACAGGTTCTACAATATCTATATCACTAGTAATTCCATCAAGACCTGCACTTAAAATTGCAGCTATTGCTAAATAGGGGTTAGCACTACAATCTACATTTCTAACCTCAGTTCTAGTAGATGCACCTCTAACGGCAGGAATTCTAATCATTGAACTTCTATTTGCATCACTCCAACAAATATAACAAGGAGCTTCATAACCTGGAACTAAACGTTTATATGAATTTACTGTTGGATTAGTAAGGGCAGTGATACTTCGAGAATGCTTTAAAATTCCACTCATCCATTTTAAACATAAATCACTTAACCCATTATCCTTTGATTTATCAAAGAATAAATTATTACCATCAAAGTCAGTTAAACTACAATTTACATGCATTCCATTACCTGCTAAACCTTTAACCGGTTTAGGCATAAATGAAGCATGTAATTTATGACGTCTTGAAACTTGTTTAACAACCTGTTTAAATGTTTGAACATTATCACATGCTTCAAGGGCTGAAGCAAAACGAAAATTTACTTCATTTTGCCCAGGACCAACCTCATGGTGTGATGCTTCAACATTAAATCCTAATTTCTCTAATTCTAAAACAATTTCTCTTCTACAGTTCTCACTACCATCAAGAGGGCTCATATCAAAATAACTACCCTTATCACTAAACTCTATAACCGCATTTCCACATTCATCTTCTTTAAATAAATAAAACTCTGGTTCCAAACCTATGTTTAAATCTTTAAAACCTAAACTGTTCATTTTCTTTAGTATCCTCTTTAAATTACTTCTTGGGTCACCAAAAAAAGGTTTCCCGTTGGGAAGTAATACATCACAAATAAATCTAGCGACTTTTCCATATGGACTGTTTTCAAGTGGTAATATTAAAAAAGTATCTAAATCAGGTGCTAAATACATATCGGCTTCTTTGATTCTTACAAATCCCTCGATACTTGAACCATCAAACATAACTTGATTAGTTAAACAATCATCAATTTGTGATACAGGTAACTCAACACTCTTAATCGTACCTAACATATCAGTAAATTGCAATTTTAAATAATGAACACTTTCTTCTTCGATAATCTTCTTGATATCTTCTATAAACACAAGTTTTTCCTCCTATAATGGAAATATTATATCAAAAAAATTTCTTAAATAAAAGAATTTTTTATATTTTTTTACACAATTTTCTAAGAAATTTAAATATCAAATAAAAATTATTTAACAAATTTAAAGACACTTTTAAAAACTTATTTATTTAATTAAATTATTAGTAAACATTAAAAAAAGGCGAATTTCTTCGCCTATTATTCTTGTTCAATAATTCTAACCATATCTTCAGTTACAGTAACACTTCCAGTACCCGCAGGAATTAATCCACCTATAACGATGTTTTCTTTTAATCCTTCAAGCATATCTTTCTTACCACGAATTGCAGCTTCTGTAAGAACTCTTGTAGTTTCTTGGAAACTTGCAGCTGATAAGAATGAATCTGATTTAAGTGATGCTCTAGTGATACCAAGAAGTAATGACTTAACAACAGGTGGTTTCTTACCTGATTTAGCACATTCATAAACGATATCAACTAACTTAGCTCTAGATATTTGCGCTCCTGGTAAACAATCTGTATCTCCTTCATTAACTACAATTACTTTTTGAAGCATTTGTTTAATAATGATTTCAATATGTTTATCAGAAATCTCAACACCTTGAGAACGGTATACTTTTTGAACTTCTACTAATATATAATCAACAACAGCCTCAACTGAAGAAACTTTAAGTAATTCTTTTGGATGAATTAACCCTTCAGTTAATTTATCTCCAGCTTTTACAAAATCATTTTTCTTAATGATAGGAAGTTTTCCACTATCAGTAAGATAAACTTTAACTTCAACTTTGCCATTATTATATACTAATTTTCCATTATGATCACGATGTTCAATCGTGATTTCATAACGATTATCTTTTTCTTGAGTAATATTTAATACTTTACCATTAATTTCAGAAATAATTGCTTTACCCTTTGGTTCACGAGCTTCAAATAATTCTTGAATACGTGGAAGACCTTGAGTAATATCATCTCCACCAGCAACACCACCCGAGTGGAAGGTTCTCATCGTTAACTGGGTACCAGGCTCACCAATTGATTGGGCAGCAATAATACCAACAACCTCACCTTTTTCTACAACTTCTCCTGTAGAAAGGTCAGATCCATAACATTTAACGCAAACACCATTCTTAGAGTTACATGTAAGTAAAGTTCTAATATTAACTGTTTTTATACCAGCTTCACATATTTCTTCAGCAATATAATCATTAATATATTCATCAGCTCCAACTATTAACTTATTAGTTTCTGGATGATATACTGGTTTATTTGCATAACGTCCACGAATACGGTCAATTAATGGTTCGATTAATCGACCATCTTTTTCTCTTAATTCGCTAACATCCATTCCCTTATCTGTTCCACAATCATCTTCTCTAACAACAACCTCTTGACTAACGTCAACTAAACGTCTTGTTAAATAACCTGACTCAGCAGTTTTTAAAGCAGTATCTGTAGAACCTTTTCTAGAACCATGTGAAGAAATAAAGAATTCTGACATTGTTAAACCTTCTCTAAATGAAGAACGGATTGGAATATCCATACTTTCACCATTAGGTTTAGCCATTAATCCACGCATACCTGAAAGCTGAACAAAGTTACCAATGCTACCACGGGCTCCACTATCACTCATCATGTATAAATGGTTTTCAATATATTCTTCTTGAACTTTTTCTTTAATGTCATTTTCTAATCTAGTCTTAGTCTTACTCCAAATATCTATTTGAAGTTTACGTTTTTCTGAAGATGTTAACATACCCATACGTAATTGATCTTCAAGATTAGAAATCTTTTTCTCAGCTTCTTCAAGTACTTCTTTTTTAGTTTCAATCGGATTAATATCATATGCAGAAACAGTAATACCAGAAACTGTTGAATATTTAAATCCTAAATCTTTCATCTTATCAAGTGTACGAGAAGTTTCAGCTAATTTAAATTTCTTAAATACTTCAGCAATTATTAAAGACAAAAATTTCTTTTGGAATGGATGAGGAAGAACTCTTACCTTATCATACGAAGTACCTTGTTTAGATAATTTATGAGCTGTAATCTCACTAATCCAAGAAGATACTTCTTCTTTAATATTTACACCCTTACCAATGAAGAATCTATCATTAGTACCCTTAGTTAAGTTATCTAATGTTGGTTCATTTATATAAGGGAAATCACCTGATTCACTGCGTTTAGGGAAAATTGTATTAAATAAAATTTTACCCCAAGT
>JBAYTC010000061.1:0-6637 GCA_041675825.1 Bacilli bacterium
CCTTTTTAGTAATGCTTACCTTTAATTTATTGGGGGCTTTAATACCCCTTCTACGTGTTAACAATTTAACGGTTGTTAAAATTATTAAAAATAAGTAGGTGAATTATGAAACTTTCTTTTAAACTTGCTTTTAAATTTTTAATTAAATCACCTTTACAGTCAATTTTAATAATTTTGACGCTGTTAGCTGGAATTGCTTCACTACTTTTTTTAACAACTTTATTTACTTCTTTAGATAAAACTTTAGATGAATCAACAAAAGCTACTTTATATCACGTTGCTCTTCAAGGTAAAAGTAGTCGTCCTATAAAATACAACGAAGAGTTGTTACAATGGATAGAAAATCATGAAGATGTTGAATCTACTATTTACTTTAGATCTGTCCAACAAACTATTTTTTATAATGACGTGGAAATAATAAATCATCTTTATCTGTCTATTGATGAAGAAATATTTAATTATTATAAAATAAAATTAGTAAGTGGACGTTTTCCCGAAAGTGCTAATGAAATTATTATTCCTGACGCCCTTAAAGAGAAACATAATCTTACTTTACCAATAACTTTAAATAGCCATTTAGCCCAATATAATATAAACCCTAATGTTACTATTGTTGGCACTTATGACGCCACTAATAGACTTGCTGGGTATAGAGGTAATATTGGTTATATTTCTCTAATAAATAGACCTCTTAATGTCGTCAATTTTAATTCATTAAGAATTATTTTAAAAGATATTAATAAGACTGATAAGTTTTTATTAGATTTAAAAAGTGAGTTTGATGAAAACAATTTTAGAATAACTGACATTAGAGAAATAAGTACTATTTATAGATTAATTAAAAGGGTTCAAACATTAGTACTTGTAACTATTGAGGTATTTATTGCTTTAGCTATTTTTATGATTTATTCTTCTATTATTAATTATTCAATAACTAGTAAACTTAAAGAAATTGGTATTTTAAAAGCAATTGGTTATGAACATAAATACTTATTTAGAACATTTTTCATTCAATCTTTTATTTTAGCTTTAATTTCTAGTAGTTTAGGTTTATTATTAACAAATTATGGGTTAAAGTTTTTAAGATATATAATGAGAGATAAAAACGGTAATCCTAGGTTAATAATTAAAGTAGATGAAAACTTATACTATATTTCTTTTTTAGTAGTCTTTCTAACAATTATGTTATCAACATATATTGCAGTAAGAAAAACTAAATCAATCTCAACAATTAATTTATTAAAAGAATAAATGACTAAAATAATGTATTTAAAATAACTTTTAAATTAATTAAAGTAAGCTATCAAAAAAAGAGGAAAATTCCTCTTTTCTTCTATATTTATTTATTTATTCTACAGTAATAATAATATAACCTAAATAAAACTCTTCGCCAATGTATATTTTAATCTTATATTGACCTTTTTCATTTGGTAATGTTGGTTTAATTGGCGTAACTGGATTTTCATCAGTATTTAAATCTTTACTTTCTGAATAAATCAATCTATCTTCACCGTAAACCGTTTCATCCTTAGTATTACCTACTATATAATATTTCTTTAAAATAGTTTCTTCATCTTCAAGATCGAATATTTCAATTTTACCGTATTGTTTAAATATTTCAATATATAATTTTACAAAAGTTAATCCGCTTTCTCCTGATATTTCAAAACCTTTCAAAAATGATATATCAATATTAATTCCAATTCCAAATAAATCTAAAAAATCGCTTTGGTTATATTCAATTTTAAGCGGGTCATATATTTCCCATGAAATAGGTTTACCAACATTATCCCATCTTCTAATTGTAATATCACCTGCAGGTAAAGCAAAATAGTCAAAACCTGAAGCGATAAACTCTACACCCTTAAGAGAACTTTTACCACTACCAACTGGTAATAAAATTGGATCATTAGTGTTATAAATAAAATCACCATATAATTTTAAAACAGTAAGTCCTTCTTCTAAGTGTTGGTCAATTCTAATTCCTACCATCGCACCAGTTAAAAACTCAATATCATTAATAACTACTTTAGAGCGGTCAACATAAACTCCCGCATTAAAATTACCGCTTAATAATTCATTTAAATTAGTATTACCAAATTCATTAATTTTAAGATTTTCTAAATAAATATTTTCTGCTGTTTCAATATGTAAACTATATTTATTAGATCTATTTAAAGTAAGATTTGCAATATTAACATTATTAGCTTTAACTTTAATAAATGTGGATACTTCATCACTAGTTAATGTTTTACCATTACCATAAATAGTAACACCATAATCAATTAATAAAAGTAAACCTTCAACTGTATTATTTGTAGTAGTTACATCAATATCATCAGTTAAAATAATCCCTTTAACCTTATTTTCTAGTGCTTCTAACAATTCTACTTCATCATCTACTAAAACTCCGTTTACTACTAAAAATGGATTAGTTTCAATCGGATTTAAAGGATCACTATTTGGGAAGTATTTTACTTGATAGAGATATCCACCTAAAGTTTGGTCAGTGTGAGTTAAAGTTGTGTTATCATCATTATCTAATTCAATACCATTTAAATACCATTTGTAAACACCGTCACCGACTACCGCTTTATTAAGTTCGTTAACTACTAATAATCTATTTTTAATTTCTGTAGTAGTATTCATTACTTTATTATCTATTGTAGTAATTTCAAACAAACCAAAGTTTACATTAATGTGAGTTGTATTACTAATATATTTATTAGCGTCTTGGGTATAACCTTCCCCTGTTTGTAAAGACACATTAAAGTTACCAGCAGTTGTAAAGTTATAATTTAAAGTTGCTGTTCCTTTTTTACCAACTATTACTAAATCATTAAAAGTTATTGGTATTTCTTCTACTAAAACTGGTTCACCACTAGTTTCTTTTAAAATAACCCATTTAATAATTGGATGATTAAGATTTCCTGTAATAGTTCCAGTAAATGTGACATTAGTATTTTCGCCAATAGTTACTGAAACATTATTTTTAGTTTTATCAACGCTATTTTCAACAATTATTTGAGTTGGTGTTCTTACTACACTAATAAGTGAGTTTTGTTCAAGGACTTTATTTACACCTTCAAAAATAAATTTAACTTCTACTTTAACAGTCGTTTCTCCAGGGGAATTTACTTTTAAAGTAATTGATGTTTTATTTTTATGTTCAGCTATTTTTTGACCATTAATAATCCAGTTTACTTCAACATTATTTAAATTAATATTGTTTTCGGTAAACTTTTTAAATTCAACTGAAAATAAAACATCTTCTAAAGCTTGTCCGTCTTCATAAATTTGTATTAATTCCCCTTCAGATTTTAATTCTATTGAAGGTTCTTGTTCTTTGTTAAAATCATCAGTAATCTCTTCACAAGATGATAAGATAAATACTGTGAATAATAACGCTATTAATGTTAGTGTTTTTCTCATAACTTTAATTCCTTTCATAATCTGGATGTAATTTTTTATCTAACAAATATATTTTAAATGGATGGGTTCCACCCACTACACCTACTTCAATTAACCCTTTTGGCTTTCTTTCTTTTACTATTAAACTATCAATTGTCCTATCATTATCGAAATTAATAATACTTCTATTACGTCCGCCACCTCTTAACATTATTACAGGATTAACGTAAAAATCTTTACCGTTTTTATAATAAACATCACTATAAGATTCCCCTTTTAACTCTGCCATAATATAGCCAAAGTTATTAGCACTTAAAGCTCCTGTAGCGTCATCTAAGTTTCGCCATGAAGTAGACGTTATTGCCTGAATATTATCTTTTTCAATTAAATTAACAATGCTTCCTGGATTGTTATTGCGGTTATTTTGAACTAAAACACCAATCGCAGTATAACTAATATGCAAGCGGGAGATATTAGCAATAGTTGCCCATGAATAAGTTTCTTCTAAAGAGTGATTATCAATTTCTAAAGATGCTAGAAACGCTCCTACAAGTTTAATATTATCTAAATTAAAAACTGTTTGTTCATCGTTTTTGCTTTCTTCTATATTAGCAATTTTTCCTCTAACAGATAAATTATATCTACCATTTTCAATTATAACATCATTTACAAACATTAACTTATCATTTGAACTATTTGCGTCCATCTGGACATTTATAATATTTTCATAAGGTTGTAAGTTTTCATCTAAAGCGCCAATAATATGCACTTGATGAAGACCACTTCCATCACCTATAAATCTAATCGCTTTTAAGCCAACATTAAGAAGTTTACCATTAGCATCTTTTTCATTGTATTCTGGCATACTGCTATGGTCTATTTTAAAATAATTACCATAAAGATTAGTTCCATTTTTAAATACTATTGGTTTATTTAAATTTAAATGTTTAAGCAAATATAAGTTAGCCCCAATATCACTATAATTAAATAGTTGCTCAGTAACTGTTATATTATAGCCATTATTAAGATTAAAGGTATATTTAGTCTTCTTACCATTAAGAGTATTTTCTAATGTCATATAATCTTCATTGTTTTGACTATTAGGTCTTATCGTAAGTTCCCCTCTTCCATAATCAGTTATTATGAGGTTACTTACATTACCTTTTTCAGAAGTGAATATTAAATTACTAGCATTAACTTTTAATTGTTCATTGATTTGTTCTTTAATTAATTCATCATTAACATTAATTGCTTGTTTAGGAAAATATGTAAAACCAACTTTTATTTCATTTTTGTTACCAAAAAGTAAACTTTCATTAGTTTTATTATAATCTAAAACAATACCTTGAACTTCATCTGCTGGATAACTATTATCTAAAACATAAATATCGCTTTTAACACGGTAATTACCATCTTTGGTAATAATTGTTAATTGAGTAAAACCAATATTATTAGTTTTAACATTTAACTTTACTAATCCATCTTTAATAAATAAACCACTATGACTTAATTCAATAATATGAGATGGATTATTATAATAGTAAATCTCTCCACTTAGTTGATTGTACTCTGCTATTAAATTATCTTCTTCATCTTTTATTTCAAAAGACATATTTCTAGCATTTACTGGTGAAATTTTAAACTCCAATTGATGGTTTTTACCAATATCACTATCAGAAATATCAGCACCTTCAATAAGTTCTATACCTTCAACAGCTAATGGAACATAATAAGCAATAACACTAGAAGTTAAAGTAACAATCGTAAAAATAATTATCGGAAATGACAATAAAAACAAAATTAAAATCTTTTTCATTTACTTTTCACCGCTTTCCTAAATATTAAAGAACTCACAAGTAAATAAATAAGTAAAATTATTACCATCGTTCCATATAATAAATAATTTATTTTTAAAGCATCTAGTTTAATAACGATTAAGTTAAAAAATCTAAATACTCTTTGATCTAAAAAGAGTTTTCTAATAAAAGGTGTAACACTAAATATTACTCCAACTATAATTGCTAAAAAGAGACCAACAAAAAGGTTTTTATACATGTTCATTCCTTCTTCAAATCCACCCACATTACTAGTAAGTTGAGGATTTTTAAAATCAGTAGCAACTAAGATTAAAGTATATCCAGTTGAAAATATTAAACTTAAAACTAAAACAATCATACCTTCCATTAAACTAATATAACCTACACTTGTTATTAAGATAGTTGTAGCAACTAACATAATTAAATTTAATATATAACCAAAAGATATTTTGGCAAAGATTTGTTTACTCATTTTTACAGGAATTATTTTTGTTAAATAATGAGCATCCTTTTCCCTACTTAAAATCATTCCTTGAAAACTATTAGTTAACAAAATAAAAACTAAAATAGTTAATAATGTTATCCCTGGTACAATCTCTTTACCAACGGTTGCTTCTCCTGCTTTATAAGTAAGTCTAATTGTTAAAAAAATAAAGATTGGCATTAAAATATTTAATATTATTGCTTGAAAAGCATAATCAGGATTTCTCGTTAAAGTCTTTAATTCTTTTTTAAAAACTGCCATACTAGGTTTACTTTGTTTAATTTCTTTTTTTATTTCCACATCGATTCGTTCATTTTCTTTATTTAAAGCTTTAAAATAAAAGAATTTAAGTAAATAAAAAGAACCAACCATCAAAATACCAATAATAACTATAATAATTAATATGCTTATTAAAAATGATTCATTCATTAATAAATTATAAAATACCGAACTTAAATAAAGCTTATTAACAGTTTCTTTTAAATTATTAATTATTAAAGGATCAATCACTGGTGAAGAACTTCCACTAGTTAAATTAATAAAACTTAAAACAACATTAATAAACTGCATATAAACTAAAAAGAAAGTACCAATTACTACCGTTAAACTAGCGATTAAAAGCAACTTACTTTTCTTTACAAAGCCTAGCAAATAAGAAACCGGCATAGATAATAAACTAGCAAGTGCTAAAGATAAAAACGGCACTATAAAGCCAATAACAACTAATCTTAGATAATAAAAGAAAGTAATATCGCTCTCCACTAAACCATAAATACCAGCAGTAATAAATAAAAATACTAAAGCAATAACAACTTGTTTTAAATATAAGTAAATAATTTTTGATAAAAAGATCTTTTCTTTTTCAATAGGTAATTTTAAATAAATATTATTATCTTTTGATTGATAAAGTTGTTTAATAATATTA